>CAQBKK010000001.1 GCA_948760655.1 uncultured Bacilli bacterium
ATTAAAGAGATACGAGTAGTATTTTTATATTTTTCTAAAATATAAAGTAAAGTACCTGAAATTTTATTATTAAAAAAAGGTTTTAATTCAGGAAAAGACTTGTCTAACTCATTAGTTAAAGATACTTCAAATTTGCTTCGTTCTTTAATGAATTGTTCTCTACTTCTACATAATGACTTTAATGTATAAATGTTGTATAATAAATTCGAATTTGGATTGTAAGAAATAGACTGTAGATAATTAGCGATAGTTAAACTATCAGTTTTATCAGTCTTAGTTCTACGTAAGCTTCGAGCTTTTAGAAATTGATGTACAACAAGGGGATTCATTTTCATAAATGAGTAACCTTGATTGTTTAAAAACAATTCCAAGTTCAAAGAATAATGTCCAGTTGCTTCGAAAGCAATATGGACTTCGGATTTATTATAGGGTTTCAAATGTTCCAATAATTGTTGAAATCCTTTTTTGTTGTTAAGAAAAGAAGAATTTTCTACAATAACATCACCTGTATTAGAGATAATACAGAAATCGTGTTTATACTTTGATATATCAATACCAACATAATATATCATAAGTAAGCACCTCCTTAAATTGGTTTGTTTGCACTGAATTGTTTGACACAGAATTTCTAATTATGTAATCACGTAATCTAATAAAACATCGAATAGTAAAAAACTAACGTGTTAACTAACTAATTAACAATAAAATTAAAAATCTGTGGTTTGAGTCACCTCTAACCAGTTCACAAAAGTGGCTGTAAAAAAATAGGAACAAATCCACAGTGCGAAATTTATTTTACTTCTAGAAGTAAAATAAATCAAAAAAATATATATAGAAAGGAATCAATCAATAAGAAATTAATTAATATTTCTATAAGATTGATTATACGTGTCATAAATGTCATTAAAAGCAGGAATTGTAGGACTTCCTAATGTAGGAAAATCTACTTTGTTTAATGCAATTACAAAAAAAAATATTTTAGCAGCAAATTATCCTTTTGCTACAATAGATCCTAACGTAGGAGTTGTAACGGTACCAGATTCAAGATTAGAATTTCTTGAAAATATGTATCTCCCCAAAAGTTTAGTACCCACGACTTTTGAATTTACTGATATAGCTGGACTTGTAAAAGGAGCCTCAAAAGGAGAAGGACTTGGAAATAAATTTCTAGCTCATATACGTGAAGTAGATGCCATAGTTGAAGTGGTTCGCTGTTTTAATGATGAAAATATTATTCATGTAGAAGGAGGTATAGACCCTATACGTGATATTGAAATTATTAATTTAGAATTAATTTTAGCAGATTTAGAAATAATAGAAAATAGGATAGAAAAAATAGAAAAAAAAGCACAAACAACAAAAGATAAAGATGCATTAAAAGAAGTAGAAACTTTAAAAAAGGCCAAAGATGCATTATTAAATAATCAAGCACTGCGTCTCCTTCCTTTTGAAGAAGAAGAACTTCTTATTTTAAGACCATTTAACTTTATTACTTTAAAGCCTCTTATTTACGTAACAAATGTACTAGAAGAAGATATTGTTTTAGGAGAAAATGAATACACAAAAAAAGTAAGTGAATATGCAACAAGAGAACATGCGGGAGTAATAACTATGTGTGCTAAAATAGAATCTGAACTAGCAGAATTAGAAAGTAGCGCTAAAAAAGCATTTTTAAACGATTTAGGAATTTCAAGTAGTGGACTTGATAAACTAATATTTGCAACGTATGATTTATTAGGGCTTCAAACATTCTTCACAGTAGGTAGTGATGAAGTAAGAGCATGGACATTTAAAAAAGGAACGAATGCTAAAAAATGTGCTGGTTTAATTCATAGCGATATTGAAAGAGGCTTTATTAAAGCAGAAATAATGAAATTTGATGACCTATACAACTTAAATGATGAACGAAAGGTACAAGAAGCTGGAAAGTTAAATTTAGAAGGAAAAGATTATATAATGCAAGATGGAGATATTGTATACTTTCGATTTAATGTATAAAAAATTTCCTATTTTAGAAAAAAATGATATAATACACGTATAATTTTGTTAAGGAGGAATTTGAATGGAAAACAAAATAATGAGTAAATCATTTATATGGATGTTTATTGGACTTTTAGTTACATTTATAACGGGATTTGCAGTTGCACACAATGAAACAATGATAATAAATATTTTTAAAAATTCAACATATTGGATATTTTGCTTAATTGAGTTAGGGTTAGTAATATTCTTATCCGCAAAAGTAAGAACCATGAATAAAACTACAGCAGGAATATTCTTTATTTTATATAGTTTTGTATCTGGACTAACTTTCTCTTCTATATTTATAGTTTATAAATTAACTTCAATATTATATATATTTTTGCTTGCAGCAGTTATATTCCTAGTATTTGGACTAATTGGATATTTTACAAAATTAGATTTAACTAAAATAAGTACTTACTTAATGATGGCTTTATTTGCTGTCATCGTCTGCTTTCTAATAAATATTTTTATTGAAAGTGACACATTTGATTTAATTGCATCAATTATTTCCATCTTAATCTTTATGGGATTTACAGCATATGACGTTCAAAAAATTAAAAGATTAGCTGAAGAAGAAGTGGGAGTACCAGAAGACAACCTAAGTATAATAAATGCATTAAATCTTTACTTAGATTACATTAATATTTTCTTACATTTATTAAGTATTTTTGGAAATTCAAGAGATTAATAAAAAAGATAAAATGTTATTAAAAAAAGAATAGCATTTTTTTATGCGTAAAAACTCTTGTTGTTCTATTAAAAATATAGTAATATAATGCAAGTTTAAAAAAGAAAGAAGAATAGAAATGAGAGAGTATTTAAAAAGATTGAAACTTTGCTTACTAGCTATGAGTAGTAGTGTATTAATCACCTCATGTAAAAAGGATACCCTAAATATAAATCCAGAACAAATTATAGTGCCACAGATAGAATATGAACAAGAAAATGATGAAAATTACGAAGACATAGCAACCGCAAAACAAAAAATAGAGAAAAAAACACTTACAATAAGTGCGGTGGGAGATTGTACACTAGGAACAGATACAAATTTTGGTTCTGGAAATTTTAAAGACGTATTTGAAGAAGTAAATGGCGATTATAGTTACTTTTTTAAAGGTGTAGAAGAATTTTTAAAAGAAGATGATTTATCCATTGCAAATTTAGAAGGCCCATTTACTGAAGTAGGAGAAGAGTATCGAGTAGATAAAACTTTTAACTTTAAAGGGGACTCCGATTATCCTAATATCTTAACAGAAGGAAGTATAGAAGTAGTTAATCTAGCCAATAACCATACATTTGATTATGGACAAAAAGGCTATGAAGAAACAATAGCAAACTTAGAAAATGCAAGTATTCCCTATTTTGGATATGATCAATATTATATTTACGAAACAAAAGGAATAAGAATCGGACTTGCGGGAATTCTTGGTTGGAACGAAGAAGTAGCAAAAGAAAATACAGAAAAAGCCATTAATTATTTTCATGAACAAAATACAGACCTTATTATTATTTCTTATCACTGGGGAATAGAGCGAGAAGATAAACAAAATAAAACGCAAGAAAATATTGCAAGGCATGCCATTGATTGTGGAGCAGACTTAATATTAGGAACGCATCCGCATGTAATTCAAGGTATAGAATATTATAAAAGAAAATACATTGTTTATTCACTGGCAAACTTTGTATTTGGAGGAAACAGAAATCCAGAAGATAAAGATACCTTTATTTTTCAACAAGTTTTTCACTATGAAAATGACGTTCTAGTAGATACCTATATCAATATAATTCCATGTTCTGTATCCAGTGTACAAAATAAAAACGATTATCAACCAACACTATTAGAAGGAGAAGAATACAGAAGAGTACGAGATAGAGTCTTAAATTCTAGTACAAATTTATATTACAACGAAGGGGAATAACCCTTTTTTTCTTTATCAAAAAAAGTTATAATACATAAAGAGGGTGGATGTATGAAATTAAGTGAAATAGCAATAGCTCCTATCTGGAATGATGAGGCTAAAACATACGAAAACATAGTAGACTTTACCACTATTGAAAATATTGTTTATCAAGATATAGAAGATAATGGTCTATCTAGCCAATATGCTATTATTTTTGGTACAAGTAGAAAAATAGAAATGAAAGCCAGAGTAGAAAAAGCAGTAGAACTATATACAAATGGTAGAATTCAAAAACTTTTCTTTACAGGTGGAAAAAATGGTATATCAAGTGCTAAGAAAAACCAAACTCCAGAAGAAATAAATAAGGAAAATAAAAATATCTCTTATATTATAGAAGATGATCTTGCAGAAGCAGAAAGAATGAAAAACTACTGTTTACAACTAGGAGTTCCAGAAAAAGATATAATCATAGATTCCATTTCCAACAATTCAAACGAAACTTTAAAAAATGTTTTAAAGTTTATTGAACTAAGGGAAAATGATTTCATAACTCTAATTACTTCAGCCTACCATTTAAAACGTTGTCTAGCATCAGTAAAAAAATATATACCATTTGATTTGAATTATGTTCTTGTTTCAGCAAATACGGGATACTTTGAAGAAGAAAACTATAAAAATACCACTTTAGGAAAAACACTATTAAACTTCGAAGCAAATCACTTAATTCGTCTTGCAAGAGAAAATAAAATTTTTGATTTAGAAGTAGGAGAGAGCTTGATTAGAAAATGAATACAGAATATTGTGCATTAATTATTAATTTACATATTTATGGGATAGAAAAACAAGATATAGAATTACCATACAAAAGAAATTATATAAATGAATTAGACAAAGAAACCTATTTTTATCAAAATGAAGAAGAGTATTTTAATGCGAACAAAGAGAATATATTAAAAGTACTAAATCAAAAAAAAGAAGAATATGGTTTGATTTTTGAAGTACTAGATATTTGTTTGAATAAGCTGTATATTAGAAAACCAGAAAAAAACATACAACCTTTATTTCAAACCATAAAGATAAGAGAAGACGAATATAAAATAGAAGATGTGTTGATGAAAAAAATAGCCCAAGGGAATTTATTTTGTATTTTTCAGTTGGATAAAGAACGAGTAAAAGAAGAAGAGTATGAATCAATTTTTCAAGAAATATCGCCATGGATGCTAGAATGCTTAGAATTAAAAATATTTCACACGCTAGAATTTCGTCATTTATTAGAAGATTTTAAAACAAAAAAAAGATATTTTCAAATTGTTAGATTACTTTTATCAAATAAAAAAGATTTAACACTAGAAAATTTCAAAAAAGCAATTCCAAAGTATGAAACATATAAAATAGAAGAAAGCAGTCATTTAAGAAGACGAGAAGCATGGTTGCCTTATAATGAAGATTAAACATAAAAAAATATTAAAAGAATAGAATAATAGTGAGAAAATAAGCATTTACATTGCATTCTTTTTCTGTTATAATCTGATTCGAGTAGGAAATTACTCCTTGCTTTAGTAATCTAAAGCCAAATAGACCATAAGGAGGTGTAGAAGAATGAAAAAATATGAAATTATGTTCATTGTAAAAGCTACAAACGAAAGTGATGAAATCAAAAAAGTAGCAGAAGACACAAAAAAAATCATTACAGACAACAAGGGTAAAGTTTTAGAATTTAATGAACTAGGTGAAAAAAAACTTGCCTATGCAATAAAAAAAGAAATCAGTGGATATTATTATGTAATGGTTGTTGAAGCAGACAATAGTGCTGTAAGCGAATTTAACCGTAAAGCAACAATTAACGAAAACATTTTAAGACATCTAATCATCAGATTAGACGAGGAGTAAGAATATGAATAAAGTAATTTTAATAGGAAGACTCACAAGAGATCCTGAAATGCGCACTACAGCAAGTGGAATGAATGTAACAAGATTCTCTATTGCAGTCAATAGAACATACCAAGACCAAAACGGAGAAAGAGGAGTCGATTACATTAACTGTGTAGCATGGCGTAAACAAGCTGAAAATATTGCAAAATATTGTACAAAAGGAACACAAGTTGCTGTGGACGGAAGAATTCAAACTGGTTCATACGATGCACAAGATGGATCAAAAAGATATACAACAGACATCGTCTGCGATAATGTAACATTTTTAGGCTCAAAAGGAGATAACAATGGAGGCACTTATAACAACAACAACAACAATTATAATGCTCCAAGTGATTCTTTTAATGAACCAGATACAAATATGCCAAC
The DNA here is from genome assembly GCA_948760655.1 of uncultured Bacilli bacterium. The sequence continues at coordinate 6,228 of CAQBKK010000001.1, forward strand.
TTCTGACATATCAGAAGACCCATTTAAAGACTTTGGCAGTGAAATAGCATTAAGCGATGATGACTTACCATTCTAGGAAAGGAGAAGAAAACAATGGCTGAATTTCGTAGAAAAAAGAAAAAAATATGCCAAATGTGTGCTGGAAAAAGCGTAGATTATAAAGATGTAATGATTATAAATAAATACATAAATGAAAAAGGTAAAATTTTACCAAGACGTATGACTGGTGCATGTGCAAAACACCAAAGACATATTGCTTCTCAAATTAAATATGCAAGATTTATGGCTTTTATACCATTTGTTAAATAACATTTTAAATGAGAATATTGCAAGACTATTAACAAATAAGTTCGATAGTCTTTTTGTTTGAGAAAAAATACAGCACAATAGATAAATTTACAATATATTGAAATATTATTTCTTATTTATTTTTCTTTTTATAAAAGTAATAATTCAATTGTTCTTTAGAAACTTTAGATGGAATAATGTATTTCTGTTCGCTATTTTATTTTTAGCTTTGTTATTTTTCTATGAATAAAAAGCTTATGATATAATATAAGAGGAGTTTATATTTATGAAAATGAATCACGAACAAAAACAAGCATTAGATGATTATCTTAAAGTTTCGCTTGAAACTATGAAAAATAAAAAAAAGCAAAGAATTAAGAAAATAACTATAATTATCCTTATGTTTCCAATTTTTCTTTTTATTCTTTTTAATAATCCTTTTACTTTTGTTTTTACATCAAAAAAGGATTTGCGCTATTATGAAGGTTATTTAAATAATTATAAATTAAGAGTAAGTGAAAAAATAGAAAATACAGTAATTCTTCCACATTTAATAGAAATTCCAAATGGGAATTCAGTTACTTTTTATGAAAATAATAAGAATACTATTATAAATGAAGCACCTTATATATTAAGTATAAAATCATATACTTGCTTTATACCTTTCAAAAATAGAAAAATAAAGATTTCCTGTAATGAAAAAAGCGAAAATGATATAAATAAGTATGAAAATAAGGATACTTTTTACACGAAAATGCAAATCTTAAAATACAATTATGAGTCTAAATATGAGTATAGTATGCATAATGAAGGTTTATCACGAACCTATTTGATTCATGAAGATGCATGGTGCACTAGACCTTTTGAAGAGTATTCTATAATATACGAAGGAGATTTTATAGAAGATATAACTCCTTACATTTCCAAAACAAGCGTATATGTTATAAAACTAAATTTTCAATACAAAACTACGAAAGGAACACTTTCCGTTGGAGTAGTAAATGATGGAGAAAATGTATTTGCATTATAATACATATACAAAGTTATTCATGACTGCTAAATCATTAGAATGTTTATAGTTAGAATTTATGATAGAATAGAGATATAGACAAGGTAGGTGTAAAATGCAAAATTTAACAATTGATAAAAAAAGAGAGGAATTAAAAGAAAAAGTAAGAATATGCAATAAAAATGAAAAAGCAATACTGGATATTTTAACGTTCTGCTATCACTTAAGTATAGAATATAATTATGACAGCATAACCAATTTAACTCTTTTAAACAATGTAATTAAAGAATTAGAAGATAAAGAAATAAGTATACCATTGCAAGCTGGAAGTTTAGAAGACTTTTTAAAACAACAAAGCCATGAATATTTTAAAATAATGAAAGAATTAGAGAATGTTGAAATGGACGAAGAGTTAGAATTTTTAGGAGATATAAGGCACGATATGTTAATCCATATTTACTACGATTATAGGAAACAGCCATTTAATTTCATTCTAAATTTACTAAATAAAGATACAGATTATATATATATGCTCCTAGTTTCTGAAATAAACCTAAACAAAAAAATGGAAATTTTATATTCTACACTTTTATTTTTTATAAAAAATAAAAGTACATTTAGTTTAGAAGGCTTATTGAAATCAAAGAGTACAAGAGACAGCAATTTTGTAGAAGAACAAAATAAGAAAAAAATAGAAGAATTGCTTCATTATTTTAAAATATGGATAATAGGCAGGAAAAAAAGCTTAAAAGAAAGTATATTTGAGTCCAGTGCTCCCGAAGAATGGATAGTCTTTTTGCAACAAAAAGGTTTAGTAGATTTTTTATCTGAAACTCTTTCGAAAGCAGAAAACAAAGATGAATCTAATTCCTATACAGCGGTATTTTTTAAACTCGGAAATTCTTTAAGTAATTTTAAAAAGTTTTACGAACTAGAAGAATATAGGAATATCCCAGAAAAAATCAGAAACAATGACGATAAACAAATATTAATCAGCTTGCCATTAGAAGAAATGGGTGATTTTATTTCTTTATCTAATTTTAAATTAACAGAAGAAAAAGTAAAAATAATTTCTGAAAGAATAATGAACTATCAAAAAGAACGAGAAGAATATCTTGAAACATTAATTAACCAAATAAAAGATGCAATTATAAATAAAACCGAAGGAGAAGATGATGCAAGACAAATGTTTGAATATGCTACAAAATTTTTAGAATTAACTAATTATGAAACATACAAAGAACGACAAAGAGAACAATTAGAAGAAAATTTATTTTTACGACGTTTGTATCAAAAAAATTAAAAAGTGACAAAAAAATGTATAGTTAAACAAAAAAAACGAAAACTAAAGTAATGCTAGTTGCGATAACAAAAATTTTCATGCTATAATGAAACCGATAGTAAAAAGATTGCATACAAAAAAACGATTGTTTACTAAAAGAATAAAAAGGAAAGAAAGAGGTTGAATATGAAAATACTAGTAGGACTATCTAACGGACTAAGAAATGATGAAGTTCCATACCAAATGTTTATTGTAGATGTAGATGCAATGGAACCAATAAAACAAGAATGGGTAGAATTAAAACCAGAAGTATTAAATAGTTGCTCAAATGTTAGAGTAAATCTAGGTTCTTACAAATCAATCACGCAAAATCCAGCAGAATACCTAGAAGCGGAATTTGATGTAAAAAAACTAATTGATACAACTGTAAATAATTCTGAATACCAAATTATCAACATTTATACAGATGAATCAGGTTCACCCATCCTATACCGTACTATAAACGCATCAGGTGAAGTGAAAATGCACCACATTTCAGAATTTGAATACAAGAAAAAATTTAGCATTTATGGTGAAGATTTAAATGCTCTACCATCTTACGTAAAAACATCAAGTATAAAAGATGCTTATGAATGGTGGAGAAAAAAAGACAAAGTAAAAGAAAAGAAAAGAACACGTTTTGCTTATGAAAACTTTGATACTTGTGAAAATATGCCAGTACAACTTTTATATCATTATTTAACAGGTGTAAAAGGATTTGAACTTGGATACCACACAATAACAGACATCCATGAGAAAAATGTGAGAAGGGAAAAACTACACGAATATTTCTTATTTAAAGGAACAGCAAACATAAAATTAAAAGAAAGCATGCCTCTTTATCCAGAAGAAACAAAAGAACCAGTAGCTTTCTTTGGAAACAAAGATCCATATCCAGACACACAAAAATTAGGCTATTATGGAGCAATGATGTCTTTAATTTGTAATAGAAAAAACTATCCTGCATTTGACATCTATACAAGACCAACATCAGAAGTAAACTTCGATAAAGAAGGAATAGAAGTAACCATTGACATAACAGATGGTGGAATGGGTATCTATAATAAATACGAAGAAACAGGATGCATTGAAGACAAATGGAGATTAAGTGAAGATTATAATTTCTTTGGGGTAAGTTTAACAAATTTATTACCAGATAAATTAATTGAATTAAGCAAAAAATTCCAAAATGAAAAAGAACGTATAGAAGACGGACATTGGGGAATTAAAAATACAAGTGAATGGTTCAAAGTAATGACACTTGCTCTAAGTACACAATTCTATAGTCCTGAATTACGAAACAAATTAGGAGAAATTTTAAAAGACTTCCAAATGTTATTCTCTAAAAAGTTAGCAGATATGATTGACAAAATTAGTGCAAAAGATACATTAGAAGTAATGAAATGGGCTGAAGAAAATGTAAGTACTCCATTACAAAATATTTCTTATTTGAAAGAAAATGGAACAATTCAAAAAGCCTCTGCTGCTATAGATCAAATGAAAAACTTATTCACATTTAAAAGAAATTCATTTGACTTACCAGACTGGTTACAAATCTATACTCCTGAAACAATTGAAAGCCTTGGTGGTGTAGAATACTTACGTAAATTTATTGCAACACGTGGAGAAGAATCTGCGGAACTATTCTTATCAATATGGGCTGAAAAATTGGAAAATGATCAAAAATATGCAACAGAAGAACAAAACGATGATTTATTCGGTGGAAGTGATACAAGTTTGTTAGTTGATCAATTAGAAGAACCAGCAATCATGGAAATGATTGAAAAAACAAAAGATAAAAAAGTTGCTTAATAAAAGAACATTCCATATAAAGGGATGCTTTTTTTATGCTATTTGCTTTTTCTTTTTTCTGTGTTATAATAACTACCTATAAAAAGAGGGGGTTTTTTATGGAACGAAAAAATGGATACATTGTAATAGATGATTGGAAAAAAATAAAAAGAAAAATAAATGGAGAATTTGCCAAAGGCTGGTTTACCGACGGAATAAATGAATACATATATAAAATGGGTTTAACAGAACTAGAAAGGTATAAAGAACTTTTCTATGCCCTTATCATTAGAGAACTAGGATTAAAAAGTCCAGAAAATGATTTGGCAAAAAGAAAAAATTCTCTTGGAATAATTTCAAAAAACTACAATCCAAAACATAACGAATCGTATACGTTAGAAGAAATACTTCCCAACAATCAAAAATACAATTTAAGGGATTTACCAAATGAAATAGCCAAATTTTGTATACAAAAGGATTGGAAGTATTCCCTGGAAAATATAAAAGAAAATTTACTTACGCAATTTATAATACAAATAATATTAGGGAATTGGGATTTAGAAAGTAGAAATATGGAAATAGAGTACGATAAAGAAAAAAAGGAAACATTATTTTCACCTTTTTACGATTTTACATTCTATGGATATATAGATTTTTATAATAAGGAAGAATGTTATGCGTTTTGTGATCAGAATTATAATAATATCAAAGAACGTAAAGCAAAGAACTCATTTGAAAATTTTTTGAATCATGCAAGCTCTTCCGAAATAGAATTGCTAAAAATGTATTTTGAAAAATTTAAAAGAATAAGTTTAACAAAGAATATAAGAACAATTGGAGAAAAAACAGAAAAAGAAGTTCCAATTGAAATAAAATATGAATTGATAAAAAATACAGAAAAATGTTTTGGAGAGGTAGAAGAATACATAAGAAAAAGAGGGTTAATCTAGCTAGAAAAAATTAATACCTCGTTATCACGATTACGCATTATGAGAAGAAATTTCTAAGAGTAACAAATGAGAAGAAAAAACTTTGAAATTCAATATAAAAAAGAGATACAATTCTCCTAAAAGTTAAAAAAATACCTAGCAAGAAAGACTTCTGTTATAATAAACTTACAAAAGAGAAAGGAAACGGATTATGAATTCATACAAAGTATTATTTACAGGTTGTACTCTTAATGAAAAAGAAATAGAAAATTTAAAAGCAAAGGGTTTAGAAATTATCCCAGCAGACGCGAATTTAAAAGCAAATGAATTAATTGAGCTACTACAAGATTGTGATGCGGTAACTGCAAATGGAGAAGAATATTATACAGAAGAAATTCTAAGCCAATGTGAAAAACTAAAAGTAATTCAATTTTTTGGGATAGGCTATGCAAAATGTGTAGATATAAAAGTAGCAGAAAAATACGGAAAAATCGTCATGAATACTCCAAAAGTAAACTCATATTCAGTTGCAGAATTCACTTTAGGATTACTATTTACATTAAATCAAAAATTACTAGAACATAACGAAGATACAAAACAAGGAAAATGGGAAGAAAGAACATTTTTTGACTTAAAAGATAAAACAATAGGAATACTTGGAATGGGTCATATCGGTTCCTATTTTGCTAGTATTATGTTCAATGCCTTTAACGCTAAAATTCTTTACTATGATATAGAAGAAAAAAAGGAGATAGAAGAAAAGTATCATGCTAAAAAAACAACATTAGAAAATATAATGGAAGAATCTGACGTAGTATCTGTACACTTACCACTGAATGAAAGTACTACTAACTTAATAGGAGAAAAAGAACTAACTAAAATGAAAAAAGAGGCACTTCTAATTAATACAGCTAGAGCAGAAATCATAGACGCAGATGCTCTTTATAATGTTCTATCAAATAATTTAATTGCAGGTTGTGCCTTTGATGGTTTCTATAAAGAACCAATAGACTTATCTATAAGAGAATCTAAACTATTAACATTACCAACAGGTAAATTTATCTTAACACCTCATACTGGATACAATGCAATGGAAGGAACAAAAAGAGTAGAAAAAATGTGTATCGATAATTTGTTAAAAATAAAGAATAATGAACCATGCAGTAGTATTGTAAATAATGTAGTTAAGTAATTAAATGAATGGAACAAAAAGACTTAAAGGAGTAATTAAGAATCTTCTAAAAGTCTTTTTTAATTAAAATGTAAAAATAGAGATTTAAAAATGCCAGCAAGATATAGATAGTATTGTGAATAAAAGACAATACGTGGTATAATAATATACGAATTGGAGGGTTAAAATGAAAGTAATACTATTACAAGATGTTAAAAAACAAGGAAAAAAAGATGATATATTAGAAGTCAGTGATGGCTATGCCAATAACTTTTTAATAAAAAATAAACTTGCTGTCCCTTATTCTAAAAAGAGTAAAGAAGTGCTAGATAACGAACTAGAGACAAGAAAACAAGAAGAAGACAAACATATTGAAGAATGCAAAAAAATGGCAAGTGAAATACAAAAGAGAAAAATAGAATTTACTACAAAAGCAGGACGTGACGGGAAAATATTTGGTTCCATCTCCTCAAAACAAATCAATGAAGAGCTAAAAAAATTAGGTTTCAATATAGATAAGAAATGTGTCCACATAAAAGGTGTAATTGATACACTAGGATGCCATGAAATAGAAATTGAACTGCATAAAAAAGTAAAATTTAATCTAACAATACAAATCAAAGAAGGATAGGAGTGTGTAACATATGGCAGTAAAACAAATGCCTCAAAATCTAGAAGCGGAAATGAGTGTCTTAGGGGTATGTTTTTTAAATAAATTTGCACTAGAAAAAGTGTGTGAAGAAGTAAATAGCCATATGTTTTATAGTGATGCCAATAAAAAAATATTTAATGCCTTAATAGAACTTCATAAAACAAATACGCCAATAGATATTACAACTGTAAAAAACGAATTAGATAAACAAAAAAATTTAAATGCTATTGGAGGATTGGAATACTTAACAGAAATAATTGACTCAGTTGCTACAACTGCCAATATAGACTCTTATATTGCTATTATAAAAGAAAAAGCCATTCGTAGGAATTTAATTGATACTGCAACCAATATTATTACAGAAACTTATGAAGAAGACAAAGACTTAACGGTTTTACTAGACTCTTCAGAAAGAAAAATAGGAGAAGTAGCAAAATCTAGAAGTACAACAGAATTGACACCTATTTCCGATGCTTTAAGAAATGCACAAGAACACTTAGAACAACTTGCTAAAAATAAAAGTTTAATTACTGGACTTGAAACAGGGTTTTATGAATTAGATAAAGCGACAAGTGGCTTACATGGAGGAGAATTAATAATACTTGGAGCTCGTCCCGCAATGGGGAAAACGGCATTTGCCTTAAATATTGCAACCAATGCTGCCATGACAACCGATAAAGCTGTCGCAATATTTAATCTAGAAATGTCAGCAGAGCAACTTGTAAATCGAATGATTAGTGCCGTAGGTGGAATTGAAGGAGACAAACTAAAAACAGGAATGTTGGGGAACGCTGATTGGAAAAAATACAATGAGGCTATGAGTGAACTTGCCGATACAAACATTTATATTGAAGATAATGTTTCCGTAACAGCACCAGAAATAAGAGCGAAATGTCGTCGTCTTGCTAACAGTGAAAAAGGTTTAGCTTTAGTAGTCATTGATTATCTTCAATTAGTAACAACAGGAGGAAGAACAGAATCACGACAAGTAGAAGTTTCAGAAATCTCAAGGTCTTTAAAGAAAATGGCATTAGAATTGGATGTGCCAGTAATTGCACTTGCGCAACTAACTCGTGGTGCGGAGCAAAGAAAAGATTCAAACCAACCTAAACTAGTCGATTTACGTGAATCAGGATCTATCGAACAAGATGCAGACTTAGTTATGTTTTTAAATCGTCAAGATTATCATGAAGAAAAAACGGCAGACAATAAACCAACAATCGTTCCAGTCGATTTAATCATAGCAAAACATCGTCGTGGTTCAACAGGTCTTTTCCAAATTTTATTTGAATTAAATAAAAGCTGCTTTAAAAATTATTTAAAAGTGGAACCAGAAGAAACATTTTAAAAAAAAGGGTGATAAAATGAAAAAAAATGATGCAATAAAAACAGTAATATTGACTAGTATAATAGGAATTTTACTTTTAATAATAGGACTTTCTGAACGAAATAGTACCTCTATTAATAAAGTTTACCAAGTGTACTTAAATGGAAATAAACTTGGAATTATTGAAGATAGTGACGAATTATATGCTTTAATAAATGAAGAACAAAAAGACATTAAAGAAACTTATAATGTTTCAAATGTATATCCTCCAAACGGATTTATTGTAAAAGAGCATCAAACCTATAATGCAAAAATAACAAGTGCGAAAGATATTTACGAAAAAATAAAAGACGAAGATGATTTTACCATTGAAGGGTTTACTATCAAAATAAAGTTTAATAGTGAAGAAAAAGAAGATATAACACTTTATGTGCTAAATCGCGAGATATTTGAAAATGCAATTAAAAGTGTAGTTACATCATTTATTGACGAAAACGATTACAAAGCCTATATAAACAATGAACAAGAACCAATTGTAGACGTTGGACAAATTATTGAAGATATGTACTTTGAAGAAACAATTACTATAAAAGAAGCCCATATCAGCGTTAAAGAAAAAATATATACAGATGCTATAGAACTATCGCAATATTTATTATTTGGTTCATCACAAACACAATCAAAGTATACAGTAGAAGAAGGAGATACAATAGCTTCTATTTCAGAAAACAATAAATTAAATCCCAAAGAATTTTTAGTTGCAAATCCAAAATACAAAAATGAAGATAGTATTCTTGCCATAGGGGATCAAGTAAACATTACTTTGATTAATCCAGTATTAACATTAGTAGAAAGTGTTCATTCAGTAGAAGATCAAGAACAACCTTTTGAAAAAGAAACTGTATATGATAACACAAAACCGCTTTCTTATAGTGAAGTAACACAAGTAGGAATTACAGAAATTTCTAGGATTACCAAAACAGTAAAAGTAGTAAATGGAGAACAAAACCAAGGTGTAGATAAAATTTCATCTGTAACCTTAAGAGAAGGACAAAAAGAGATTACAACAAGAGGAGGACGTGCACCAATAAGACCAGGTTCCTATGTTGACAATGGAAGAACATGGGGATGGCCAACAAATCGTCCATATGTTATAACAACAGGATTTGAATGGCGTTGGGGATCATTTCATAATGCATTAGACATATCAGGTACAGGAATGGGTTCTCCAATATATGCATCACGTGAAGGAACAGTTTATGAAATCAATAACAATTGTGCAAATGTAGGTTCTTATAGAAATACCTGCGGTCGTACCTATGGAAACTTTGTTGTTATCGATCATGGTGATGGCTACTACACTATGTATGCCCATCTTCTAAATAACCTAGAAGTAAATGTTGGAGATCATGTTAATCGTGCTCAAGTCATTGGTTACATGGGAAGTAGTGGATCATCAACAGGTGCACACTTACACTTTGGTGTATCAAGAGGAGAACCTGATAAAGGAACGTGGTTAAATCCATGGGGTTTTGTTAAATAATGAAAGTAGTAGTATTAGCCAGTGGCTCAGAAGGAAATTCTACCTATATTGAAACAGAAAATATAAAACTTCTAATCGATATGGGTAGAAATGCCAAATACATAAAAGAAAAACTAGAAAATATTGGTGTAAATGCAAGCGATATAAATTATATAATAATTAGTCATACCCACAAAGATCATACAAGTGCTTTAAAAACATTTGTAAATCGCTATAAAACAACAGTACTTTTGAGCCAGCCCATGTTTTTAGAACTAGAAGAAATAAAAGACTATGATAATATCATTATTTATGAAGACGATATTTATTTAAAAGATGTAAAAATAAAAACAATAAAATCTTCTCATGATGCCCCTGATGCTAGAAACTTTATCATCGAATACAAAAATCATTCCGTAGTATATGTAACAGACACAGGTTACATCAATAGAAAATACTTTGAAATATTAAAAGACAAAGAAATCTATTTATTTGAAAGCAATCATGACATTGAAATGCTCCTAAACGGCCCTTATCCCAAATGGTTAAAAACACGTGTAGTGGGAAGTTACGGACACTTATCCAATAAAGACGCAGCGTTCTATCTAACCAAATTAATTGGACCTCATACCAAAAAAGTCATCCTAATGCATTTAAGCCATATAAACAACACAAAAGAAAAAGCAATGGAAATGATAGAAGAAACATTCAAAGAATACGATATTCATTTTAATAACATTGCTTGTGCGAATCGGGAAGAAATTACAGAGGTAGTATCATGATAAAAATTTTATGTTTAGGAAAAATAAAAGAAAAATACTTAATAGATTTAATAAATGACTACCAAAAACGAATAAACAAATACCACAAACTAGAAATCATAGAATTAAAAGATGAAGACAATTTACAAAAAGAAGAACAAAGTATACTAACACATATAAATCCCAAAGACTTTATTATTACTTTGGAAATTGAAGGAAAAGAACTAACCAGTAAAGAATTAGCAACCTTAATAGACAAAACATTTATAACACATAGTTCCATAACTTTTATTATTGGAAGCTCTCTTGGTTTATCAAACAAAATAAAGGAGTTTGCAAACTTTTCTTTATCCTTTTCTAAACTTACCTATCCTCATGGATTATTTAGAGGAATACTTTTAGAACAAATCTATCGAGCATTTAAAATAAATAATAACGAAAATTACCATAAATAAAAGAAAGAAGAGAAAGTAGGAAAAAAATGAACAAAGAACTAAAAAGACTGTTCATTATACTAAGTTTATATTCTTTAGCAGATGGTTTGTGATATAACAGGAGACTTTATACATCCTTCTCACGACTTTGATAATATCACCATGAGTGAGTGGATACGAAAAAGAAAAATTTAATCTTAAAAAGAATGGAGCAGTAAATATGTTAAACAATGATTGGGATGAAGTATTAAAAGTAGTATTTGAGGGAGATGGATTTAAAAAGTTTTATTCAGTAGTAGAAAACGAATACAATACAAAAACCATTTTTCCGCCAAAAGACTATATCTTTAATGCCCTAAAATTAACACCCTATAAAAATGTGAAAGTAGTAATAGTTGGACAAGATCCTTATCATGGTGTAGGAGAAGCACATGGACTTTCGTTCTCAGTACAAAAAGGAATAAAAGTTCCTCCCTCTCTAAAAAATATTTATAAAGAATTAGAAAGTGATTTAGTAATTCCACCTTACGAAGAAGGAGATTTAACCAAGTGGGCACAACAAGGAGTACTCCTTTTAAATGCAGTGTTAACAGTAGAAAAAGACAAACCAGCCTCTCATAGAAATCTAGGCTGGGAAAGACTAACAGACTATATAATCAAGACACTTAACAACAAGGAAGAACCAGTAGTATTTATCCTTTGGGGAAACTTTGCCAAAGAAAAACAAAAATACATAACAAATCCAAAACATTTTGTTATAACCTCTGCTCATCCAAGTCCTTTTTCAGCAAACTATGGATTTTTCGGAAGTAAACCTTTTTCCAAAACCAATAACTTTTTGAAAGAGAATGGACTTGAACCTATTGATTGGGATTTAAGAAATAACTTGTAAAAAAGTTGTTTTTTTATTTTAAAAATAAAAAAATCAAGAATAAACTTGATTATAACTTAAAATCATCATAAACATCATCATTCATATCTTTTCCATCAAAGAAAGAACTTACTTTAAAACGATGAACCTTTCCTACAATATTAGAAGGAAATTGGCGTACATATCTATTTAGTTCATTCGTATTTTTATTATAATAACTTGTAATAGCTGCTATTTTCTCATCAGATGTTTTAATAGAAGAAAATATTTCTTTCAATTCTTTATTTTCGCCAAGTTCTGGATAATCATCTCTAAATTTATAAAGCAAAGCAAAAGCCTCTTTTAATTTTCGATCTATTACAAAATTTGTATTATTTTTCTTTTTTAGCCCTATGTACTCTTTAAAATATTCTTTTCCATCATTTAAAGTACTTTTTACAATATTATCTGCATGTACGAGCAAATCGTATCTAACCCTTAATGTTTCATCAATAATACTTTCAGAATGTTCTATTTTGGTTTTTAAATATTGCATTTTATTATAGTAAACAACATAAACAATTCCTGCTCCTGCACATAAAATAATCAAAAATAGTAAAACATAAAACAAATTCATTGTACCACCTAATTCTAAATACAATTATAACATTCTTTCTTTAAATATTTAAGAGATAATTATATAATTGAATCAGAAAGAAAGTGACATATGAAAATTAAATGTATTCCTGTAGGAGACTTACAGGCAAATTGTTATATTGTAACCAAGGGAAATAAAACGATAATCATTGACCCAGGAGACGAACCAGAAAAAATAGAAAAAGAATTAGTTGGCTTACATGTAATTGGAATATTTTTAACACACGCTCACTTTGACCACATAGGAGCTCTTTCTTTTTTTGAAGAAAAATACCATTTAAAACACAATACAGAAATAAAAGATCTTAATTTTGAAATGATAAAAACACCAGGGCACTCCAAAGATTCTATAACCTTTTATTTTGAAAAAGAAAAAATCATGTTTACAGGAGACTTCCTATTTAAAGGAACAATAGGAAGAATGGATTTACCAGGAGGAAATACGAAAAAAATGAAAGTGAGTTTAGAAAAAATAGCCCATTATCCAGAAAATATTACTATTTATCCAGGACATGGACCTTCTACTACACTAGGAAAAGAAAAAATGAGTTTTAAATATTATTTTTAAAAAATTACCAATCTTCTCCTTTATAAATAACTTCTTTTGTTCCAGGGTTTATGGCAACGAATAAAAAATCTCCATGATTACAATAGCCAGAATCGTCACATCTACCTTCAATTAAATAAATCATAAAATCATTTATCTTATTTTCATCTACAGGAGTCATATAAAAAGATAATCTGTACTTTTTAGAATCATTTAGATCAAAATGACCAATCCATATCGCTTTTTCCTCCCAATTTTTCTGAAATGTTTCCGTATCCAAATGTTCATCAATATAATATAAAGAAACAACAGCACCTCCTTGTAAAAAACCAGGTTGATAAGCAAATTGCACATTCTGTACATGGGAAGGAATCTCTTTAGGGAAAACTTGTAATAACCACTCTCCCTTTACTTTATATTTATAATATTTTGCGTTTGTGATAGGAGTAGTTCCTTCAATAGCGATGCACATTCCAAATGCCAAAAAATAGTAAAACAATAAAAAAGTACTTAAGACAATTGTAAAATCGACTAGTAATTTTTGCATTAGCTCTGTTTTAAAAATAAAATGCAAAATAGAAAAAGTAAAAAAAAGCAAAAAAGGAGCATATCCAAGAAGCAAAAGGATATAGCGAAAAGAAAAAGGATCAGCTTGACTAAAAATAAAAAACAAACTTCCAACCAAAAAAGAAATAAAACACATAGTGTAATAAGGTTTAATAGTACTAATTTTTTTCCAGCATTTTTTCATAAGTACACCTCTATAAATAAAATTATAACATAAAAAGCCCACAACCAACCTGTTATGCGCTTAAAACTTATTTAAAATGTTTTTTCAGAATAAGCATGACTATAATTGATACGCTCATCAAACTCAACATAGTTTAAATAAATAAGTCGAATCAAAAACCATCTACCTGTATTCGGGTCACTTAAAATCAAGTGATCTCTTCCTGCTTCCTCAATAATTCCACTATATATTTTGTCTTTCCATTCTACCGAATCAGGATAAGATACATAAGCCTTTACTCGTTTTCCTTTGTTTAATCTTAAAATATTTTCAATATAACTTTGTTCCATGTCCAAATCTTGATTGTAACTTAAGTTTCCTGGTGGAGTTGTAGCAGTTGTATAATTTTGGTTAAAATTAGAAGAATCACTTGCTCCAGGAAACGTTGGATTTTGATAGTAACTACCATTCATTTTTTATTCACCTCATTAATTCATATGACTTACATTGGAAAATATGAAAAAATTTAGTATAATAAAAATAGAATAGGGGAAATAATATGGACTTAAGTATATATTTAAGAAGTATTAAAAAAACACTAAAAAAGAAAAAGTTTTACATAAATAGCCTATTATTTCTTTTTAGTGTCTTATTACTTGCCTTAAACTATAACATATTTTTAGTACCAAATAACTTTGTCATTGGAGGAACAAGTGGACTTGCCATTATTATAAAAAAACTATATGGATTAGATACCGCCATATTTATTGGAATAACAGGTGCATTTCTTATGGTTCTATCCATTGTCTTTCTAGGGTGGAAAGAAACCAGTCGTGCTCTAATTGGAGCCATATTGTATCCTTTTTTTATTTCACTTACGGCTCCCACAGCAAGTTATATTTTAAATTATTTGAATTTTGACACTACATTAATAGTAGCACTTATCGGAGGAGTAATTTGTGGAGTATCCAACGGTCTTTTATACAAATCAGGCTTTACAACAGGTGGTAGTGACATCTTAATGAAAATCGTAAACAAATATGGAAAACTTCCAGAAGGAAAAGCTGTATTTTCTATAAACATTGTAATCATGGTTTTTGCATGCATCATCTTTGGAGCCAGCCAATTTATTTACTCCCTTATTGTTTTATATCTAAACACCATGATGATTGATAGAATAATGATAGGAGTATCCAATAGTAAACAATTCTTCATTTACACCAAAGAACATGAAAAAATAAAAGAATTCATAATGAAAGATTTAAAAACAGGAGTTACCATCTTTAATGCCAAAGGGGGATACACAAGAGAAGAAAATGAAGTACTTATGTGTGTAGTTCCAAATAAAGACTATTACTTATTCAAAGAAAAAGTATTAGAAATTGATAAAGATGCCTTCTTTGTTATCAATGATTGTTATGAAGTAACAGGTGGTGTTCATAAAGAAAACAAAATACTAGGGAGTAGTAAAGGATAAACATGGAAGAATTAATAAAGTTGCAAGAATTAGAAAGTAGCAATACAGAAGAATACCTAAGAATATTTAATAACTTAAGTGACGAAGAAATCACCTCTGTTTTTGAGACAAATAAACTAAGTAGTGAAATAAAAAATAAATTAATAGAAATCGCAAGCGACAGAATAAACAAATTACCAAACTCTCTTTTTATAGAAATATCCACTTGGGCAACAACAAAAGAAAGTTATATAAAAAATTATTTAAAACGAATCCAAGAAATGTCCTACGAAGAATTTGTAGAATTGCTTTTCAATGGAATTTATGATCAAAACATTGCAATAGAAATTATGAAAACAAATACCTATAAACAACATTTACAAAAAGAAAAAGAAGAACAAAAAGAAAATAATTTACAATGTTTGGATTGTAGAGCAAGGTTATTTACATCTACAAATATCTTAGAAGATTTGAATAAAATAGGACAAAAAATCCTTGCGCTGAAAATGTGGGAAAGCATAGAAAGCTCTCCTGAAAAAAGAGAAAATATAGAAGGATTAGAAAATGCATATTTAAAAAGTATCATCGAAAATAGAAAAGCAATAGATTTAAACGAAAAAAGCATAAAATGTGGATTAGGGATTATTGGACTACACATGCAAAAGCAAGAACTACTAACACCTAAAATGATAGAATTTTATTTATACTATCGTATTAAAGAATTAAATCTTGAAAGTATTTGTAAAAATGTGATAGTTACACTGGACATTGGTGAGGAAGAAAGCAAAATGTTTGGACATTATACAATGGATGGAGATATTTTAAAAGGTGGAACTTTAAGAATTAATTACGAATATTTGATAAATATATTTTCAAGAGTTAACAAGACAATTGGTATTAGTGACAAACAGCTTAATGATGTTATTAATATAAATTTTCTAGAAATGCTATCTCATGAACTTGGACATGCTATGGATATGCAAAATTTTTTCAAAAATACTGAAAATTTAGATGCAGTTGATTGGTTAATGACAACATATACAAATAAACAATGTAATTATAATCTTCGAAGTACCGAACTACAAGATAAAATGGGTACTAAAGAGTATAGAAAACATCATAATATTTTTATAACAGAATACAAGCAGACTTATTTGCCTTCTTTGATTCTAACAAGCAATTAATTACAAATTTTAACAATTGCTATCCGAAATATATAGTAGAAAATACTTTAAGTGCTTACGCAAAACGTATTGTCTCATTTTATACAAGCGAAGAAGGAGCAATGTTATCTCCAATGGAAAAGTTTGATAAAATTTACCAAGAAAATATGGGAAGTGATGCGATTCCGATTGTAACAGAGGAAAATCCAGATGGGATTCTTTAATGACTGGAGATAAAATCCCAGAAGATTTATGGAATTTATTAAAAAGAATAGCAAATAAAGAAATAAGAACAACTAATTTATATGAAATTTTAAATACATATGTGCAAAACAGAGCCAATGCAACCTATGAAGAAAATCTGTCAAATCCCTCTTTGTAAGGTGAAATTTACCATTTATTTAAACTATAACAGATGATATAATATAAGAATATGAAGTATGAGGTGGTAGCAGTGAATTTAATTGAAGTCAAAAATTGCTATAAAGTATATAACAATGGAGTAACAGCAATTGCTGATTTAAACGTGACGATAGAAAAAGGAGAATTTATTTTTGTAATCGGTGCTAGTGGAAGTGGAAAATCAACATTCATAAAAATGTTGTACCGTGAAGAACGCCCAACGAATGGTCGCGTTGATGTGGGAGGCATAAACGTTGCCAAATTAAGGAACTCCAAAGTATACAAATTAAGAAGAAAGTTAGGTATTGTATTTCAAGACTTCAAACTATTACCAAAACTAACTGTGTATGAAAATGTAGCCTTCGCGCTTGAAGCCATCGGAATGCATAATAGAGAAATAAGACCAAAAGTATTGGCGGCTTTAGAAAAAGTTGGCTTAAAAGACAAAGCAAGAAGTTTTCCTAACCAATTATCAGGAGGAGAACAACAACGTGTATGTATTGCAAGAGCAATTGTAAACAATCCAAAACTTCTAATCTGCGACGAACCTACTGGAAACTTAGATCCAGATATATCCCAAGAAATTGTAAACATATTAGAAAAAATTAATAAAGAGGCTGGAACTACAATTATAATGGCAACACACGATAGAGAAATTGTAGAAAAAATGGGGCATCGAGTATTACTAATAGACCAAGGAGTGCTTGCAAAAGATTACGCGAAAGGAAGTTACAAAGTACATGAAAGCAATTAGAATTTTCACGCGTGGCATACGAGATGCCTTTAAAAGCGTATTCAGAAACTTTAGTTTATCAACAGCAGCTATCACTTGTAGTAGTATTACATTAATTTTAGTAGCAGTAGCGATGATTATTTCTTACAACGTAAAAAATATTACTTCTAATTTAGAAAGAGAATTAACCATTGTTGCTTACTTAAAAGAAGATAGAACAGAAGAAAATATAAATGATATAAAAAATGCTTTAGAACATATGGAAAATGTAGAATCATTTGTATACAAAAGCAAGGATGAATGGAAGTTAGAAATGGCTACCTATTCAGATACATTTTCACAAGCACTTGACTTTTTAGATGAAAACCCTTTGTTAGATTCAATAACCATAACCGTAAAAGATGTGAGCTATCTAAAAGAAACTACAGAGCAAATAAAAACGTATGAATTTGTAAGTAGTGCAGACTATGGAGAAGGAATGGCCGAAAACTTAGTAGCAGTATTCGATGTCGTAGAAAAAGTAACAATTATTATTGTAATAGCTCTAGTTTTAGTAACGGCATTCTTAATTGGAAATACAATAAAATTAACCATATTTTCTCGTCGAGGAGAAATTGACATTATGCGTCTTGTTGGTTCAAGTAATATTTCTATTCGACTACCATTTATTTTTGAAGGATTAATTTTAGGTATACTAGGAAGTATCATTCCAATATTAGTTACCATTTATGGATACGTTTTACTATATGATCACTTTAATGGATACCTATTTACGCAAATCATACGTTTAGTAGAACCATTTAACTTTATTCTTTATGTATCAGGTGCTTTAGCAATTATTGGGGCAGTCATCGGAATGTTCGGAAGTTACAGAGCAGTAAGGAGATATTTAAAAATATGATAAAAAAAATAATGAAAGGTACTTTTGTCTTTTTGATGATTTTCTCTGTTCTATTTTCTTACTTTGTTAACCCAGCACCAGTCTATGCAAAATCAGAGGCAGAAAAAACATTAGGAGATTTACAAAATGAACTCGCTGCTTTAAAAAAGAAAAAGGCTGATAATGAAGCACAAAAGCAAGAAACAAAAAATCAAATACAAGCGAAAAAAAATGCTATAGCTCAAGCCGAAAAAGATATCGACCAAGCCGAAAGGGATATAGAAGAAGCAGAAAAGAAAATTGAAGAATCCAACAAAAGGATTGAAGGACTAAAAGAGCAAACAGAAAACATCATGAAAGCTTTACAACAATTGCAAAATCAAAATGTTTATGTGGAATATGTTTCAGACTCCTCATCGATTACAGAACTAGTGATGCGTTTAGCAGCTATTGAGCAAATAACTTCTTCCAATCAAAAGAATTTAGAAGATTTAAAAACACTAATCAAACAAAATGAACAACTAAAAGTAGACTTAGCAGCAAAACAAAAAGAACTAGAGAAGAAAATTCCAGAATACCAAAGTGCTATTGAAAGTTTATATGGAAATCTAGAATCATACGATAAATTTGAACTAGATATTGATACCCAAATTAAAACATTAGAAGAAAGCGTTAAAGATTACGAAGAGCGTAGTAAAAGAATGTTTAATGGAGTAATAAGAAAAGATGTTTTATTACTAGATTTAATGGATAGCAGTAGTTGGTTAAAACCTTTGAATAAAGGAACAGTAACAAGTCCAGAAGGATACCGTACTCATCCAGTAACAGGTGCACTCTATAGTTTCCATAGTGGCATTGATATTGGAGGAAATGCCGAAGGAACTCCTGTTTATGCGGCAGCGGGAGGAAAAGTATCTGGAATCATTTATCGTTACAAATGTGGCGGTAATATGGTTTATGTTGATGTTGTTGTGGATGGCAAACCCTATACGACCTATTATTATCACTTATTAACCATTAATGTAAAGGTTGGACAAACAGTTGATCATAAAACGGTCATTGGAACAGTAGGAGGAGGATCTACTTCTACATCACGCGGAGGATATGATCAGTGTACAACAGGTGCACATCTACACTTTGGAGTAATGAACGGCTATTATGCTGGTTCGACTCCAGCATCACGAGTTATTGTTCCACCAGGATTTAGAAATGCCAAAGGCTATAGTTGGACATCAAGAACAGCGTTCTATAAATAATAATTTTACATAATAAAGGAAATCATTTATAATACCCTCTATGGAGGGTTTTTATATGGAAAATCAAGTAGAATTAGAAAATTATTATAATCAGATAGTAGATTGGTATGTAAAAATATACGATAGGAATACCTTGAATATGGAAATTTTTTTAGGAGGTTGTCATTTATATTATTTAGGGGAAAAATTAGGATTTGAAAGAGATACAGAGGTATTAGTAGAATTTTTACTTGGAGCAAAATCGTATCCAAAATCTGAAAAAAATGAAAAAGCCATGCAATTAATTAAAAAAATGTTTGTAGCAGGATATAAAAATCAAGAGGAAAGTATAGAAACAAATTATAATAGTATAATGAAATCTTTTTTAAAAGAAGGTAATATAGGACGAATCATATATTCAAGATTTATAGCAGGATATGCCTTATATCGTCTAGGAAATAATTTGGGGTATTCCACTCATGTTTTAGGAAAATACTTAAACTTTGTTCAAGTAGTGGTAACGGAAGAAGAAGATTCATCACTATCTGTTTTAGACATAAGAAACGAAGTAAACCAAGCACTTGAAAATACAAACAAAAGATAATAGAAACAAAAAAACTGTTTCTTTTTTCTTTTACAAGCTATAATGAAATAGAAAAGGTGCAACATGAATATAACATTTGAAAATCTAAGAGAAAGTACATTGGAGGAAGTAGCTATACTTTATGATGCAGAAAGACCAATAAACACCAATAGAGAAAAAATGAAAAAAACGTGGGAACAACTAAAAGACAACCCAGATTATAAAATGATAGTAGTAAAAAATAATAAAGAAGTTGTTGGTTTTGCCTATGTTATCATTCATCATGATATTTTTGAAGAAAACAATCCCTTTATAACAATTTGGAGTGTAAGAGTAAAAAAAGAATACCGAAGAAAAGGCATTGCCACAAAACTATTTCAATACATAGAAAACCAAGCCAAAGAAAAGAATTGTGAATTTATTTCTTTAATTGCTGATAAAAATAATGAGGGAGCAAATAAATTTTATCAAAGTAGAGGTTTTAAAAAAGAAAATGGATACATAAAATCAATGAAAGAATAAAATACGTTATGAAAAAGAAAAATAAAGAAATGTTAGAAATATTTTGGAGAGCTTGGAAAAAAGAAAAAGAAGCAATAAATTTAGTAATTCCAAAACAATATGTAAAAAATATTTTTACTATAGATTATGAAAAGCTAAAGTTCTTAGGAATAAAAAATATAGTTTTTGACATAGATAACACCATTATGCCAGTTAATGAAACGTATGTAGAAGAAAAATTAATAAAGTTTTTTGATAAATTAAAAAAAGATTTTACAATCTGTCTTTTCTCAAACAATGAGGAAAAAAGAGTAAAGCCAGTAATAGAAAAATTAAAAGTAAAAGGGATTTGGAACAGCGAAAAACCGAGCAAAACAGCATACAAAAAATTACAAGCAGAAGTAGGAGAAGTAAAAAACAATACAGCAATTGTTGGAGACCAAATGCTAACAGACATTGTTTTTGGAAATACCTATAAATTATATACAATACTTGTCGAACCCTACAAAAAGAAGTATGATATAAAAACAGGAACAAGTAGAATATTACAAAATATACTAATGAAAAGAATACCAGAAATAAAAAGATACCATTACTATTAGAAAGGATGAGACACATGACATTTTCAAGTCGTTTAAAAGAAGAAATTACTGGGTTTGATGGAAACCCAATTGAAAAAAGAGCAGAATTATCCGCAATACTAAGATATGATGCCAAAATAACCAAAGAAAAAATAACCATAACCAGTGAAAATGCCAAAATTGCAAGACGAATCTATGCCTATCTAAAAGAAATATTTGGAATCAATATCAAAATTATCATACGAAACCAAAAACGTTTTCGCATAAAACAAATATACATATTAGAAATCAAAGAGAAAATGAATTATATTTTAGAGTCTTTATATATTTATGAAAATGGAAAAAAACTGAAAACCAATGAAAATTATTATGAAGCATTTGAAGAAAAAGTAGCCTACTTAAAAGGAACATTTCTAACAACTGGATCCATAAACGATCCAAGCACAAGCGGGTACCATTTAGAATTTATATTTCTAACCAAAACAGATGCCGATTTTATAAAAAAATTATTAAAATCACTAAAACTAGAATCAAAAGTATTAAAAAGAAACAATCGTTATATGACTTATATAAAAAGCGCAGAAGCAATCAGTGATTTAATTAAAATGTTTAACGCCATAAATTCTCTTTTCTATTTTGAAGATATAAGAATCTATCGCGACCACAAAAACATGGTCAATCGTTTGAATAATTGTGAAATAGCAAACCAAGAAAAAACAACGCAAACAGGAATGAAACAAATGGCATCTATTGAATTTATAAAAGAACATAACCTTTTAGATTTATTAGACGAACATACCAAAATTGTATTAGAATATCGTTATAAATACCCTGAATCATCCTATGCCGAACTTGCTGAAATTATATCATTAGAAACAGATTATAAAATCGGGAAATCAGGAATCAATCACCATTTTATAAAGATGAAAAAGTTAATTGAACAGTATAAAAAATAATTAAAAAAAGAAATAGTATAATTCTTTGTTCAGCGTTATACTATTGGAAGTTGTAACATAAAAAAGAAAGAGGTAAATAAAATGAAAAGAAAAATAGGAATTGTTTTTGGAATTTTGGCTGTTGTTTTATTTTTATTTTTAACTGGAGAACGTAAGGATACTCCTCCGAAATTTGCTTTAAATGGTGTTGATTTGAATTTAGAAAAAATTCATGTATCTGATTTAAATGATGCTGGCTTTTATTTGGATAAAAATGATTCTACTTTAGCGGGGAATAATTTTAGAAATTTGCTTTCCTATTATAATGGAGATGATCACTCTATTTCCATGGGTGGTGTTTCTATTTTAAATCGAGGAAGTGGCAGTCTTCCCTATACAAAATGTCAGATTTTTGAAATTACAGCAAAGTCTCGTGATAAAGAAGGAAATCTAACAAATTTAGAGGCTACTTATAATGGAGAACATTTCTTTGGTAAAACAAAGGAAGAACTTATTTCATTATTTGGAGAACCTGATGAGGAATCTGTTAGTTATCTACTAGTCTATAAAACGAAAAGAAAAAATTATAAAACTACGTTTACATTTGATACTCATACAGGGGAGTGTTACATGGTAGAAATAGATCGTTATGAAAAAGGGTTGGTAAGATAAAAGAGTTAATAACATTGTTTTGAAATCCAGCATAACTTGCTTTTTTAATGCAATAAAAAAGAATTATAGTATTTCATCTATAATTCCGTAGTCTAACGCTTCCTTACTATCCATATAATAATCCCGTTCCATATCGGCTTCCAAAAGAGAAGCTTTTTTCTTGGTTCTTTTTGCTAATATTTCAATCAATTTTTTCTTTGTTTTTAAAATATGATCAGCAACGATTTTAATATCAGTTGCTTGTCCTTGAATACCACCAAGAGGTTGATGTATCATTACTTCAGCATTCTTAAGAGCACAACGAGTGTCTCCACAAGCTAGTAAAAATGCAGCCATACTAGCAGCCATACCGACAACAATAGTCCGCACATCACTTTTAATAAACTGAATGGTATCAAAAATAGCAAAACCACTACAAACCTCGCCCCCAGGGCTATTGATATACAAACAAATTTCATCATGACTCAAAGAATCCAAATACAATAGTTCACTAATGACAATATTCGCTGTCTCCATATTAATTTCGCCAGTCAAAAACACAATACGATCTTTTAAAAGTCTAGAATACAAATCAAACGCATACTCACGATTACTACTTTTCTCAACTACAGTTGGAATAATATTCATTTTTAAGATCACCTACTACTATCATAGAAAAGAAGAAAAGGTTTTATACAGAAAAAAGATGTCTAGTTTTGTATTTGCAATTCAAAAAATTGAAATTTAACCCATAGATCAAAAAAAGGTGTAAATCTATTAAAAAATTATTAAAAATACAATAAGAAACTTTAATTTTTATTATCGAGTGATTGATAATGGTTATTCATATTCCCTATGAAAGACAAAGAACATAAGAAAGTAATCCTTTTTATTTAGAGAAAAATAAAGTAAAATAAAATTAAAAAATGAAATGTAGGGAAGAAGATATGACAATACAAGAACAAAAGAAAAGAGCCAAAGAATTTGCAGAATATTGGAAAGACAAAGGTTATGAAAAAGGAGAATCCCAAAAATTTTGGATAGACTTATTAGAAAATGTTTATGGAGTAGTAAATGTTCGTGAATTTATTGAATTTGAAGATCAAGTACATATTGATAAATCTACAGGTTTTATTGATTGTTATATTCCTAGTACGAAAGTATTAATAGAACAAAAAAGTATAGAAAAAGATTTAAGAAAAGCTTAGTAATTAATAGTGTTTTTAGATTTTGAAATGCCAAGTCTATACTCCTTCTAATATAATCATTATACAACATAACGGCATTACGCAATGCAGAAGGTATAAAAAAACTAGATTTAATCTAGGATTAAGCAGTTCTTTATATGAAAACTGTCAAACTTGGGATGCTTATTTTTGAAATAAGTATAACATTACGTTGAATTTACCTGCAAAAAAACTGGCAATTAAAAGTTGCAAGCTTATCCAAATACGTGATATACTAAAAAAATAAAGGATGATAGTAATGGAAAGAAATAAAAAAGAAAAAATGATGTACCTCATAATAGCTATACTCACTTTAGTAGTTATTATAGGAGGAATATCCTATGCCTTTTTTTCAGCTAATATTACAACGATAAATGAAGAAAATAATCAAACAAAAGTTATTGCGAAAGCATTAGTAGATGTAACAATGGAATACGGAGGAATCATAGAGTCAAATGGCGCTTTACCAGGATACAAAGTTGTAAAAACAATTCATGTGGTAGGTTCTGGACCAGCAGATGCAGAAGCAGTAACTATCAATCTCACATTAACACCAAATGTCATCGAATTTAAAGACCATGTAAAATATAGTATATACGCAGTAGAAAATAGTAACATAGGAATAGAAGAAATCTGTGAAGGAGCAAATCAAGTAGTAGAAAGTGGAAAATACTACGATGATATGCAATGTGATGTAAGTGCACTAGGAGAAGTAATAAAATCAGGAATATTTGTAGATAAAAAAGTGATAAGAGAAAGTGTAACAGTAGAATATGATACAGATAGAACCTATTACATATTAATAGAGTATCTAAATGATGAAGAAAAAGAACAGAATAGTGAACAAGGAAAAAGTTTTACAGTAAATTTAGGATATGAAGAAGGAAATCAAACGTTTTCAGACTATATAGTAAATCAAGCAAAAAAAGATAATGCAATAGAAGAGTTTAATCATGAAGCAACAGAGCAAACCCCAGCTTTAACGGATTATCGATATGTAGGAGCAGACCCAAAGAATTATGTTTACTTTGGATGTGAAGGGAATTCTTGTACAGAAGACAATTTATATCGAATTATAGGATTTATACCAACGCAAAGTAGTGAAAACGGAGAATATGAAAATCGCTTGAAATTAATCAAAGCAAACTATTATACAGAAAATGAAAGTGGTTTATTACTACCGACACATGGAAGTTATCCTGTCACAGGAGGATATGGCTACCAATGGACTAATAATACAGATAATAAATGGGAAGAAAGTACATTACAAAATCAAGTATTAAATGGAGTATATTGGAACTCGTTAGGTGAATATAAAAACTATATTAGTCCTGCTGTATGGTATTTAGGAACTCCAAGTGGTACAAATTATGGAAGTCATACACCAGACTATTTTTATACAACCGAAAGAAGTGATTCTAGTAGAGGTGCGACCTATCTAATAGCGAATATAGGACTGATATATCCAAGTGATTATGGTTATTCCATAGGAGTAGATTACAGAGAACTATCAGTAAGTAATTATAAAGGTGAGTATGTAAAAAATGCATGGTTATTTAATAAATCTTATGATTGGACTATAAGTGCAGTTGAAAACGATAATTGGAATGCATGGAATATATTTTCTTCTGCCGAATTAGACTGGACTTACTCAAATAGCCGTGAACGTGTATGGGGAATTCGACCAACCTTCTATTTAAAAGCAGATGTTCAATATGCAAGTGGGACAGGAAGTATAATGAATCCATATAGAATAAAATAAGACAGCTACTTAGCTACAGACGTTTTCGGTTAAAGTTAATAAATAAAAGAAAATAAACGTAAAAAAATAGACAGAATTTGCCTACACAAAGGTTTGTCTATTTTTTTGATTAAGTAGTGGAGAAATCAAGAAATATATATAGAACTTCTACTAAAAGATAAGGCAATAACTCTTCAAACATTTAAATGGAATTTCTACAAAAACTTATCTTTCCAATTTACACGAACTATGATAAAATGAGTTAGAATACGAGGGGTCAAATATGCAAGAAATTAATGTTCATTTTACAAATGGAACAACAAAAAATTATCCATACAATACAACGGTATATGAAATAGCAAATGATTTTCAAACGCAAATGGATCACGTCATTTTAGGCGCAAAAATAGGAAATGAAATTGTTGCTATGACAACAAAACTAACAAAAAGTTGTGAAATAGAATTTGTGGATGTCTTAGATCCTTATGGCTATCGTATGTACCAAGCAGCGCTAAAATTTATCTTTGAAGTTGCCGTAAAAGAAACTTTCGAAAATGTAGAAGTCGAATTTTTACATAGTGTTCCAAGAGGCATTATGACAGAAATTGTAGGATCGCATAATATCATCAAAGAAGATTTAAACAAAATCAAGGGGGCAATGTCTAAAATTGTTGCAGACAATGAAAAAATAGAAAGATATAACGTATCAAAAAAAGATGCCATCCACTATTTTGAAACACACAACCAACTAGAAAAAGCTGTTAATATTCATAACACAAATGTGGATGTAGTAACCTTTCATAAATTAAAAAATTATTATAACTATTATTATGCTGAACTCCCTTATAACTCTAAAAAAATAAGTAAATTTGATCTTGTTTATCTAGGAAAAAATAAAATCGTTTTAGTCTATCCTAGCAGTAGAACAGAAGGGCTCGTTCCAGAATACGTGCATTACGACAATATCATTGACACATTTGAAAGCGGAAAATCATGGTTAAAAACAATGCATGTTCCCTATCTTTCTGAACTAAACAAACAAGTCAGTGAAAGTAAAATCAAAGAACTCATTGAGGCCAACGAACTTGTATTTAATGAACACATCTTTGATGTCGCCAAAACCATTCATAAAACTCGCGATAAAAAAGTGATTTTAATAGCAGGTCCTTCATCAACAGGAAAAACAACAACCACAAAAAGACTTGCCAGTTACCTAAGAGCACTAGGTTATAATACCATTCCAATATCTGTTGATGACTATTACAAAGACAAAGAGGAAATACCTACATTGGAAAATGGAGAAAGTGATTTTGAATCATTAAATGCGATTGATACCAACATGTTTAACGAAGACATAAATAATCTCCTGGCAGGAAAACAAGTGAATTTACCAGTCTATAATTTTGTAATTCAAAAAAAGAATAGATGTGAAAATGCCACAATAATGAAAGAAAATAGCATTCTATTAATAGAAGGATTGCATTGCCTAAATGATGATCTAACCCCAGATATTGAAGACAAATACAAATACAAAATCTATTTAAGTCCGTTTATACCCTTGGGAATAGATAGACACAACTACGTATCTACAGTCGACTTAAGACTTTTAAGAAGAATCGTAAGAGACAACAGAACTCGTGGTACAAATGTCGCCGAAACAATTAAACTTTGGCAAAATGTTAGAATGGGAGAAGAAAAATATATATTCCCATACATTCACCAAGCAGACATAATTGTAAACACTGCCTATGTTTTTGAAGTAGGAGTCCTAAAAGTGTTTGTAGAACCACTACTTTACTCCGTAGGACTTGACTCTCCTTACTACGAGGAAGCAAGAAGATTAATAAAATCATTACAAGGGTTTTACCCGATACCAAGCGAATATATAAGTAAAGATTCTATATTAAGAGAATTTATAGGATAGAAAGAAGGAAAAAATATGATAAAAGTAGCCATCAATGGTTTTGGAAGAATAGGAAGAGTAGCATTCAGAGAAATGATTACAGGTGTGGATTTTGATATTGTAGCTATCAATGACTTAACAGATCCAGAAGAACTAGCTTACCTATTAAAGTATGACACAAACCATCGTGCTTTTCATGAAGAACTTATAAAATTTGATAACGATGAACTTATAATCAACAACAAAAAAAGAATAAAAGTCTACAAAGAAAAAGATCCTGAAAATTTACCTTGGAAAGAACTAGACATAGATTTAGTTTTAGAATGTACAGGTTTATTTACGGGACTTGATGGAGCGAATAAACACATAAAAGCAGGAGCTAAAAAAGTTTTAATATCTGCTCCAGCCAAAGATAATATCAAAACGATTGTTTATAACGTAAACGATACGATTTTAACCCAAGAAGATCAAATTATTTCAGGAGCCTCTTGTACAACCAATTGTTTAGCTCCAGTATTAAAAGTAATCAACGACAACTTTGGTATTGAAAAATGTTTCATGAGCACAATACATGCCTACACAAACGACCAAGCAACCCTTGATATTCCTCACAAAAAAGGAATCAAAGAACGTCGTGGTCGTGCGGCGGCCATGAATATCATTCCAACATCGACTGGAGTAACTAAAGCTATCGGTGAAGTAATACCAGAACTTATGGGAAAAGTGGATGGTCTTGCTTATCGTGTTCCTGTAAGTGATGGTTCTTTATGCGACCTAGTAGTAGAACTAAAGAAAAAAGTAACCGCTGAAGAAATAAACGAGACATTAGAAAATGCCCAAAATGAAACATTAAAAGTAACACATGACCCAGTGGTATCGAGTGACATCATCGGAAAAAAATGTGGTTCTCTAGTCGATGCCTCTTTAACAAAAGTATTAGAAGTGGAAGGAAAACAGCTCATAAAAATTGCATCATGGTACGATAATGAAATAGGTTACACTTCTCAAATGCTACGTACAGCAAAAAAAATGTTTACAAAATAATATATTTAACTTTACTTATCAAAAAAGATAGATTATTCTAGAAAATTGGTGATGACATGAAACAAAGAATTGAAAATATGGATTTAAAAGACAAAACTGTAGTGGTTCGGTGCGACTACAATGTGCCTATAAATGGTGGTATCATTTTAGATGATACTAAAATAGTTGAAAGTCTAGAAACCATTCGTTATTTAATTAAAAATAATTGTAAAATAATAATTTTAAGTCACATGGGAAAAGTGAAAACAGAAGAAGATAAACTTTTGTATTCCTTAGAACCAGTAGCAAGACGTCTAAAAGAGTTAGTAGGAAGAGAAGTATATTTTAATAAAGAAGGAATGGATCCAAATCTTCCTGAACAAATTCAACTCATGCTCCCAAGAGACATCTTACTTTTAGAAAACACAAGATTTTTAGATGTTCCAAACAAACTAGAAAGTAAAAACGATGTGCAACTTTCTGCCTTTTTTGCATCACTTGGGGAAGTTTTTGTAATGGATGCCTTTGCATCCAGTCATCGTGCCCATGCATCAACGGTTGGAATTACCAAATTCTTACCAAGTTGCATCGGTTTTTCAGTAGAAAGAGAACTAGCATCTATAGATCGTTTCTTAAGTAACCCAGAACATCCATTTACAGTCATTATGGGAGGAGCAAAAGTCGAAGACAAACTAGACCTCATAGAAACTTTACTTCCCAAATGCGACCATTTATTACTGGCTGGAGGACTAGCCAATAGTTTCTTAAAAGCCTTAAATTTTAATATAGGTTCCTCTCTGGCAACAGAAAGCGAAATAACAATTAACAAACTAAAACAAATCATGCTGACCTATAGAGAAAAACTCATGCTTCCCCTAGACGCAGTGGTTGGAAGTACCTACGATAAAAACTATGCAAGATATAGAAAAATAAACGAAATCGGAGACAATGATGTCATTTTAGATATTGGAATAAAAACATTAGACAAATACAAAACCGCCATTTATGGAAGTAAAACCATTTTTTTGAATGGAACAATGGGTCTGTATGAAGATATAAGATTTTCAAATGGAACAAAAGAATTATTTAATACCCTAAAAAATACAAATGCAATAGTAGTAGTAGGTGGAGGAGATTCTGTGGGAGCTGTAAAACGTTTAGGTTTCAAAGATGAATTTACCTATTTATCCTGTGGCGGTGGAGCAACTCTTGAATATTTAACAAAAGGACATTTAGTGGGAATTGATAGTGTGATGGAGGAAAGTCATGTTGAAGTACTTGATGATTAATTTAAAATCTAGTAAAAATTTAAAAGAAATTCTAGAATATAAGAAGACAATAATAAATAAAAACTTTAAAGAAAAAGAATTTGTTTTATTTCCGTCTTTACCTTATCTAGGATTTTTTTATAATGTACCTTACAAAATAGGAAGTCAAAATTTATCCATATACCAAACAGGAAGTCATACAGGAGAAATATTAGCAAGTCAATTAGCAAGCATAAATGTATCGTATTGCTTAGTCAATCATGCAGAATCTATGGATACTGAAAAAGATTGCCTTCGAAAAATAAAAAATGCAACACTAGAAAATATAAAAGTAGTTTTATGCTTTGGAGAAGAAGAAAAAAAAGCATCGCCAAAAGTAGTAGAAGAACTTATTTGGTTTCTTGAAAATATTTTTATGCCATTAACAAAAAAAGAAAAAGAAAATATTATTCTTGCTTATGAACCATCATGGTTAATAGGAAAAAAGGAAAATTTAGAACTTTCTTGTATCATAGAAATTGTATCTTCTATAAAAAAATATTTAAAAGAAACTGAAAAAGTGGATATACCAATTTTGTATGGGGGAGGAATTACTCTGGAAAATATAGAAAATTTGCTAAATTTAGACAGTATCGACGGACTTTTAATTGGTAATTGTGCAAATAATCCCGAAAATATATGTAAAATTCTTGAAAAAATATAAAAAGAGACAGCATTTGACAACAATTGACATAAGGTTACAAAACATTTTCTAGTAATTTATCATTTCTTGTTTTATGATTAATTTGCGTGCAGTAAATATTGAGAAATAAAAGGAGAAAAAATGAAAACAACAATTAATGCCCTTATGATAGATGATAATGAATCTATAACAAATAAGGTAAGAGAGTATTTTGGTAGTCACGCAGTAATTAATGTAGTAAAAACAATCAATAATGGTCGTGAAGGTTTAGAATATATTTTAAATAATCCGAACACGTTTGATATGTTAGTAATGGATATTATTATGCCAGAAGTAGATGGCATATCCATATTAGATGAAATGGTTAACCATAACATAAAAAAGAATATAATCGTTTTATCAAGCTTCAAACAAGAAAAAACAATGAAACTATTAAGTAAGTTTGATATTGATTATTATTTGGTAAAACCATTAGATATGAAAGTTTTAGAAAAAAGAATTTTAGATATAACAAATCCAATAAAGGAAGAGATAGAAACAAAAGACAATGAAGTAGAATTAAAAATAAGCAAAACACTTCATTCACTAGGAATTCCTTCCCATATTAGAGGATACCAATATATCAGAGAAAGTGTTTATATGATGTATGAAAATCCAGATATGATTGGTGGAATAACAAAATGTATCTATCCAGAAATAGCCATTCGTTTTGATACAACAGCTAGTCGTGTAGAAAGAGCAATTAGACACGCTATTGAAGTAAGTTGGGCAAGAGGAGATTATGATTTGATGGAAGAACTATTTGGACATAGTGTTGACTATGATCGTAGCAAACCTACAAACTCAGAATTCATTGCGACCATCGCAGACAATTTAAGATTGAATAAACAAACAGTAAATGCTTAAACAAAAAGAAAGAAACGAAAAAAGTGTTGTAATACAGCACTTTTTATGCTATTATCTTAGGTGCAATCGCATATATTATGCTAGATTGTTTGTTTAGTGGGAGGGAATGCGGATTTGCCCAAGACCACTTAACGAAGAATATTTTTATAGGAGGTGTTTTTCGTGGCTAAAGAAGTCGTAAAGAAAATAAAATTACAAATTGAAGCGGGTAAAGCTACTCCTGCTCCACCAGTTGGAACATGTTTAGGACCTGCAGGAATCAATATTCAAGATTTCTGTTCAAAATTCAATGAAGCAACAAGGGATAAAATGGGAGATATTACACCAGTAGAAATCTCTGTTTATGAAGATAGAAGCTTTGATTTTGTTATAAAAACTGCACCTGCTGGATTCCTACTTAAAAAAGCTGCTAAAATCGGTAAAGGAAGCAAAAAAGGCGCAAATGAAATTGTTGCTACAATTACAAAAGATGATCTTAGAAAAATTGCTGAAACAAAATTGCCTGATTTAAATGCTTATGATGTAGAAGCAGCCATGAATATTATTGAGGGTACTGCTAGAAATATGGGTATTGCCATTAAAGGGGTAAATGATGCTGAACTTGCAGAGCAAGCAAAAGAAGCTCTTGCCCATGAAGCACAAATGGCACGTCGTGATGAAGAACTAGCTAGTATGGAAGCAGAAGCAGCAGAACTTGCAAGTGGAAATGTAGAAGTTCCAGTAGCATCTGATGAAAAAGAAGAAACAACAGAAGAATAATTAATAAAATAAAATAGAAAAAAAATAAATCCGCTAATAAACCACAGTTAGGAGGAAATTATGAAGAAGTTTGGAAAAAAATATGTGGAAGCTTCAAAAAACGTAGAAAAAAATAAAGAATACGCTGTTACAGAAGCAATAAAATTAGTAAAAGAAACTTCAATTACTAAATTCGACGGTACAATTGATGTGGCAATCAAGCTTAACGTTGATCCTAAAAAAGCAGACCAACAACTAAGAGGATCTTTTGTACTTCCAAATGGAACAGGAAAAACAAAAAAGATTTTAGTAATTGCTAAAGGAACCCAAGCAGAAGCAGCTAAAAATGCTGGAGCAGATTATGTTGGAGAAAAAGACATGATTGAAAAAATCCAAAAAGAAAATTGGTTCGATTATGATGTAATTATTGCCACTCCAGACATGATGCCAGAATTAGGAAAAATTGGTAAAATTTTAGGTCCAAAAGGATTAATGCCAAATCCAAAAACGAATACAGTAACAACAAATGTTGTAAATGCTATTGAAGACGTTAAAAAAGGTATGGTAAGTTTCAAAACAGATACATATGGAAATGTACATAGTATCCTTGGAAAAGTTTCTTTTGATGAATCGAAACTACAAGAAAATTTAGAATATATTGTAACAACAATTTCTAAATTAAAACCAGCAAGTGTCAAAGGGAAGTTTATTAATTCCATTACAATTGCTTCCACAATGGGGCCTGGAATCAAAGTAGACAAAAATTCTTTTGACATTTAAGGAAGAATTAATTATAATACGAAATAGAAAAGCGAATATTACCAAAGACAGTAGGGAACATAAGTTTTAATAATCCTACCGAGGGAAATAGATTACTTAAACATTTAAGCTCTTTTTCCCATAAAAAAGAGCTTTTCTATTGAAAACAAAAAGGAGGATTATATGGCAAGTCAAAAAGTTCTTAATGAGAAAAAAGCAGTAGTTGCTGAAATTACAGAAAAAATTAAAAATAGCGAATCAGTTATTTTATTTCAATACCAAGGTCTAACTGTTGCTGACTTAAGTACATTAAGAAATAAACTAAGAGAAACGGATGCAGAAGTAAAAATTTATAAAAATACTTTACTTAAAAGAGCATTAGATGATTTGAATCTTAGTTTAGAAGGATTTCTAGAAGGACCAAATGCAATTCTTTTTGGTAAGAACCTACTAGAGCCAATCAAGGTTATTGCTGACTTTGCAAAAGAGAATGAACGCCTTGATATTCGAGTTGGTATCATTAGCGGAGATGTCGCTAATATTGATACAATTCGTGAATATGCTAGCATTCCATCAAGAGAAGGATTACTTACAATGCTTGCTGGCGGTATGATTCAATATGTTAGAGATTTAGCAATAGGATTAAACCTATATGCTGAACAAATGGAAGAAAATAATTAATTAGGAGGAATGAAAAATGGCAAAATTAACAAAAGAAGACTTTATTAGTGCTTTAAAAGAAATGACTATTCTTGAAGTAAAAGAATTGGTTGATGCAATGAAAGAAGAATTTGGAGTAGATCCAAGTGCTGTAGCAGTTGCTGCTACACCTGCTGGTGGAGCTGGAGAAGATGCTGGTTCTGCAAATAAAACTATAGTATTAAAAAATGCTGGAGGGAACAAAATTGCAGTTATTAAGCTATTAAAAGAAATTACTGGTCTTGGACTAGTTGAGGCAAAAGCACTAGCTGACAATGGTGGAAACATTAAAGAAAACGTTGCTAGTGAAGAAGCAAATCAAATTAAAGCACAACTTGAAGAAGCTGGAGCAGAAATCGAATTAGCTTAATAAAAAAAAATGATAAATTGAGAGATAATCAAAAGGTTATCTCTTTTTAAATGCACACATAGTTAAAAAATGAGTTTTATAATACTGAATAAATTATCCACACAAAAAACAGGATTGAATTTCTTCATTATCTTATGTATAATTATAATAGGTGAAAATATGAAAAAAACAATATTAACTATATTAAAAATTGTTATTTTAATTGTACTATTTATTTGGATAGTAATTGTGTTTACAGATTATTTTAGAGTGAGACAAGGAAAAGATCCTATGTTTTGTATAAGTGAAAAAACAAACAATTATGAAGATGGATCAAACTATATTTGTAATGGACTTGGTTACAAAATGATACGTTATAATCGTGATTGTTTAAAAGCAACGGAATTTGGGCCATTTATAATTAAAGAAAGACAATGTAAATAGACATTTGCTAAATAAAAAATCATACTATATAATACAAGTTGGTGATTTCTATGAATCTAAACAATCATGGATGGGGATTAAAACAAATGATTTTATATAGTGCAATTTTATTAATTGCGTTATTATGTATTAGTATTTTTGGACATCAATTAGAAGATGGAATAGGAGAAACGTTCAGAAAAAATTTAAAAGGAACTATTACCTATTCAACAATAGAAGAAGAAATTAAAGCGAAAACTTTATCTTATATTCAAAAATATTATAAAGAGAAAATAGGCACAGGAACAATTACAATAACAACTAATAATTTAATAAAATATCAAATGTTAAATGAATTAGATTTAATAACAAGTGAGAACGATACATGCGTTGGATATGCATTGGTTAGAAAAGAGAAAGAAGAACTAATTGTTGAACCATTTATACATTGTAATCAATATGAAACGAAAAATTATCAAAGTTGGAGAATAGGGGAGTAGTAATGAACAAAATGAAAAAACTGAGTGTTGTATGGGGATTAATTGTAATAAGCTTATTTGCATTACTAATGACATTTGGAATAATGTATAAAAGTAAGACAAAAGTATACAAAGAACTAGAAAATAAACTAGTAGAAGCAGAAAAAAAATATGCTGATGCTCATTTTGCCTATCCCGAAACAGGAATTGTAAAAACAGATGCGAATACATTAATAGAAGAAGGATTTCTAGATAATTTAAAAATAAACGATAAAGAATGTACTGGATATGCAACAGTAGGGCATGATTCAGTAGCTTTTGAATACAAAGGATATGTAAAATGTGATAACTATACAACAAAAGGATATGAAAAGTAAGAGCAATTGAATTTTTGCTCTTTTTTATAAAATAGAAAAAGGTATATATAAAATATATAATAAATCAAAAGAAATATTAAATTCAAAAAATATTTTTTATTACCATGAAAAAAATAAAAGAAATAACTCCAGCAGAAATGCAATTTTTACATTTTAAATCGATAAACTTTGAAAATGCATTCTTGCAAGGTTTTATCATTGGGGCAAAAAGGATATATTAAAATAGAAAATGATAAAATTAGAAAAAGATGAATCTAAATTAGTCCCCTATGAAATAAAATTATTGAATTCCCTACATATAGCGTTTAAAGAAAGTAAAACAAAAAATATTTTATATGAAAAAAGTAAAAAATTAGAAAAATCCTTTATTTATTGATGTATTTGCAAAAAGAAAGATTAAATTTACTACTTTTGAAGGCTAAAATATAAAAAATTATAATAATTTATAGAACTAACCACAAAAATAAAATAGTTGTAACTCTAGATAAATAAAGGATATAAAAACATTTAAAGACTTATAAAAATGTACTCAAAAAATACTATATTTTTATACAAAAAAAATGCAAAATTCTTTCTTTATATTGGTTTATGTGCTTGGTTTTATATTTTTTATCTTATTACTATCGCATTAGAATCTCAAAATCAGGTGATAAATGCTATCATCAGTATAGATTTAATATTTCTTTTCGTTTTGCTATTTTCCTATTGTGTAAAATTTTCCTTTTTAAATTTTCATGGAACAGGTGAAAAAAAGAGCTATAAATTAACACAAGAAAGCATAGAAATGGCTAAAAAAATAGAAGGACTAAAAAATTATTTAAAAGACTTTTCAATTATTTACGATTGTTCTTATAAAGAAAAAATACAATGGGAAAGATTTTAAATTTATGCAATCATCTTTAATCAAACAAGTGTTTTAGATAAAGAAATGAACAAAAATTTGAAAATATGAAAGAAATGACATAAAAAACTTAACTTAGCAACAGATTGTATACTTTTTTCTTGACTTTCATATAATAGAAGTGATATAGTAATTTTGCATTTTAAATGTGGTTCTACATAAGGTAGAACCTAATTTAATGAAATATTTGATACACCAGGATGTGTGTTAATGAAAGGAGATATTATGGCTACAATTAACCAACTTGTTACAACAAAAAGAAAAAAGAAAACGAGAAAAAGTAAAAGCCCTGTTTTAAATGTAGGATTAAATACACTAGAAAGAAAACAAACTGACCAAAAAAGTCCACAAAAAAGAGGAGTATGTACTCGTGTTGGTACAAAAACACCAAAAAAACCGAACTCAGCATTACGTAAATATGCACGTGTTAGACTTTCAAATGGCAAAGAAATCGATGCATATATTCCAGGAGAAGGACACAACTTACAAGAACATAGCGTTGTATTAGTTCGTGGTGGACGTGTAAAAGACTTAATTGGTGTACGTTATCACATTGTACGAGGAACACTAGATACACAAGGCGTTCAAAATAGAGCTCAGGGACGTAGTAAATACGGAACAAAGAAACCTAAAAAATAATAGACAAAGGAGGAAATAAAAATGCGTAAAAGAAGAGCAATAAAAAGAGATGTATTACCAGATCCAGTGTATAATTCAAAAGTTGTTACTAAATTAGTTAACCAAATTATGCTAGATGGAAAAAAAGGTACTGCCCAAAAAATTCTTTATGAAGCATTTGATATTATAAAAGAAAAAACTGGTAAAGAACCAATGGACGTTTATAATGCAGCATTAGAAAATGTTAAACCAGCGTTAGAAGTTAAATCTCGTCGTGTTGGTGGATCAAATTATCAAGTACCAATTGAAGTAAGCGATGACAAAAGTCAAACTTTGGCACTTCGTTGGATTGTTAATTATGCAAAATTAAGAAATGGTAAGGGAATGGCTATGAATTTAGCTCAAGAACTTATGGATGCTGCCGAAGGAACAGGTGGCGCAGTAAAAAAACGTGAAGATACACACAAAATGGCTGAAGCAAATAAAGCATTTGCTCACTATAGATGGTAGGAGGATTCATTTATGGCAAGAGATGTTTCTATTGATAAATTAAGAAATTTTGGGATTATGGCCCATATCGATGCTGGTAAAACAACTACCACAGAAAGAGTTTTATTCCATACAGGAATTACTCATAAAATCGGAGAAACTCATGATGGAGAATCTCAAATGGACTGGATGGATCAAGAGAAAGAAAGAGGTATTACAATTACTAGTGCAGCAACAACTGCTCATTGGAAAGGATACCGTTTGAATATCATTGATACTCCAGGACACGTAGACTTTACAATTGAAGTTCAAAGAAGTTTAAGAGTACTTGATGGAGCCGTTGCCTTAATTGATGCTCAAGCAGGTGTTGAACCTCAAACAGAAACAGTTTGGAGACAAGCAAATGAATATAAAGTTCCAAGAATGATTTGTGCAAATAAAATGGACAAATTGGGAGCAGATTTCTACTTCAGTTTAGGAACTATTAAAGATAGACTTGGCGCAAATGCCGCAGCTATTCAACTTCCTATCGGAGCTGAAAGCGAATTTAATGGAATAATTGATTTAATAACAAAAAAAGCTTATCAATATGATGGAAAAGAAGCAGAAGAACCAATTGAAATTGAAATTCCTGCTGATATGAAAGATAAAGTGGAAGAATATAGAAATATTTTAATTGAAGCTGTTGCAGATGCTGATGAAGAACTAATGATGGCTTACTTAGATGGTCAAGAAATCACAGTAGAGTTATTAAAAGCTGCAATTAGACGTGCAACGTTGTCTGTACAATTCTTCCCTGTATTGTGTGCTACTGCCTTAGGAAATAAAGGTGTTAAGTTAATGCTTGATGCAGTTATTGATTACTTACCTGCACCAACGGATGTTGAAGCAATTGATTGTACCGATAAGTCTGGAAACGACGTAAAACGTCACCCAAGTGATTCGGAACCATTCACAGCACTTGCATTTAAAATCATGACAGATCCATTTGTTGGAAGACTTTCTTTCTTCCGTGTGTATTCTGGAGTACTAAAAAGTGGTTCTTATGTTCTAAATTCAACAAAGGGTGAAAAAGAACGTATTGGACGAATACTTCAAATGCACGCAAATCAAAGAAAAGAAATCACAGAAGTATATGCAGGAGAAATTGCTGCTGCTGTAGGTCTTAAAAATACAACAACTGCTGATACATTATGTGATGAAAAGAACTTCTGTATCATGAAAGGTATGGAATTCCCAGAACCAGTTATTGACATTGCAATTGAACCAAAAAGCAAAAATGACCAAGACAAAATGGCAATTGCGATTGCAAAACTAGTGGAAGAAGATCCGACTTTAAGAGTTAAAACTGACACAGAAACAGGACAAACTGTATTATCTGGAATGGGAGAATTACACTTAGACATTATCGTCGATCGTATGAAACGTGAATTTAATGTTGAGTGTAACAAAGGTAGACCACAAGTTGCTTATCGTGAAACCATCACACAAATGGGTGAATGTGAAGGTAAGTACATTAAACAATCAGGTGGACGTGGACAATATGGACATGTTTGGGTTAAATTTGAACCAAATCCTGAAAAAGGTTATGAATTTGTGGATGCAATTGTTGGTGGAGTTGTTCCTCGTGAATACATTCCAGTAACAGACAAAGGTTTACAAGAGGCAATGGCTGGCGGAATCTTAGCTGGTTATCCACTAGTAGATGTTAAAGCAACACTTTATGATGGCTCTTACCATGATGTCGATTCAAGTGAGATGGCATTCAAAATTGCTGCATCTATGGCTTTAAAAGAAGCGAAAAATAAATGTAAACCAGTTCTTCTAGAACCAATCATGAAAGTGGTTGTAGATGTTCCAGAAGAATATATGGGTAATGTTATGGGAGACCTAACAAGTAGAAGAGGTCGTCCAATGGGACAAGAATCTATCGGAAATACTTTAAGAATTATTGCAATGGTACCACTATCAGAAATGTTTGGTTATGCAACAGATTTAAGAAGTAATACCCAAGGACGTGGAAACTTCCAAATGGAAAAAGACCACTATGAAGAAGTTCCAAAATCTATCGCTGAAGAAATCATAAAGAAAAACAGCGTTAACTAAAAATAATACTTGAAAATACTTCAAGCATTAGATAAAATAAAATAGTATATTGAAAGGAGAAAAAACGATGGCAAAAGAAAAATACGATCGTTCAAAAGAACATGTTAATATTGGTACAATCGGACACGTAGACCATGGTAAAACCACTACGACTGCAGCGATTACCAAATTGTTTGGAAAATTTGTTGCTTATGAAGATATCGACAAAGCTCCAGAAGAAAGAGAAAGAGGTATTACAATTAATACTGCTCACGT
>CAQBKK010000002.1 GCA_948760655.1 uncultured Bacilli bacterium
TGAAGCATCCAAGGTGATTGCAGATGCTATCAATACTATTTTTATAAAACACTCCTAAGAGTGTCTTTTTCAACATTTTTTGTAATATATTTGCTATATACTCCTAAAAAGAAAGGGGCATAAAATGGCAAAAAGAATGAAACGAAGGAGAAAATTAAAGTTTGGAGTAAAAATCGGTTTAAGCATGTCAATTATTTTAATAACTTTCCTCTATATATTTAATATTTTATACAATAAAATCCTTTTAAAAATGGATAACGAATCTTTGATTAGTACACTTGTCGATTATAATTTAAATACTAAGAAAACGCAGAATGTTTTATATGATTTAATAAATTTAAACAGTACAAGTTTTTTGCTTAAATACACTTTAGGAGTAGAAGAATTACATAAAGAATCAACAGAGGAAGTAGATGGGTTAGAAGCTGGATATATAGAAGATCCATACCAAACAGAAGTGCAAGAACCGATTTTGTACATTTACAATACCCATCAAACAGAAGGGTATCAAAAATCGAACAATGCATCCTACAACATAACCCCCAGTGTATTAATGGCAGGCTATATTTTAAGAGAATCCCTAAACGATTTAGGAATACCAACAATCGTAGAAACAAATGATATAACAGAAATACTACGAATTCACAATTGGAAATATAATTATTCCTATGCAGCCAGTAAATTACTATTACAAGATGCCATAGAAAAAAATAAAAGTTTAAAATATTTTATTGACTTACACAGAGATTCAATGTCTCATGAAATTACTACCACAACAATCGATGGAAAAAACTATGCGAAAGTACTCTTTGTTATCGGAAAAGATCATGAGGGGTATGAAGAAAATCTACATTTTGCAACAGCGATAAATGAATATATAAAAAATATCAATCCTTCACTTACAAGAGGAATCAGCCTAAAAGGAGGAAGTGGAGTCAATGGAATTTATAATCAAGATATAAGTCCTAATGCGATATTGATTGAACTAGGGGGACAATACAACAATATTACCGAAATCAATAATACCATTACAATCCTATCTAAAGCCCTTCATAGTTATATAAAAGGAGAAATATGAAAAAGAAAACAAATACAAATTGGTTTATGAAAACTTTGGGAGTATTATTTTTAATATTTATTAGCTTATATATTGCTTTAGAAAGTGGCTATTATGAAGCCAAAGCTGCCAAAAAAACAGCGATGACGCAAGAAAGTATTGCAAAATTTGAAGAAGATATAAGAGAGGGACATCCAATTGATTTAGAAAGTTATACATATATAGAACAAAAAGACTTTAGCAACAACACAACAGATGCAGCAATATTTATTGGTTCAAAAGTAGAACAATTCATGTCTACAGGGATAAATGACTTTTTTAACATAGTAAAATCTTTATTTACTTAGTGATAAATTAGAAAATACAAAAAGGCTATTTGTCTTTTTTTCTTTCAATTTTAATGAAAATCAGTATAATAGAAAATAGTGATGCATTATGAAACAAGAAAAAATTAGAAATTTTTCCATTATCGCCCATATAGATCATGGCAAAAGTACATTAGCAGATCGTATGCTAGAACTAACGGGTGCTGTAGAAAAGCGAGAAATGGTAAGCCAACTTTTAGATAACATGGATTTAGAAAGAGAACGGGGAATTACAATCAAATTAAATGCCGTGCGTCTAAACTACAAGTATAAAAGTGAAGAATACATTCTAAACTTAATAGACACCCCAGGACATGTCGATTTTTCCTATGAAGTTTCAAGAAGCCTAGCAGCCTGTGAAGGAGCAATTTTAGTTGTGGACGCAGCCCAAGGAATCGAGGCACAAACACTAGCCAACCTCTACTTAGCTCTTGCATCCGACCTAACCATTATACCTGTCATTAATAAAATTGATTTACCAAACGCAGATGTACCAAAAGTAAAAGCAGAACTAAAAAAAGTATTGGGTTTCAAAGAAGAAGAAATACTTTTATGTAGTGGAAAAACGGGCATCGGAGTAAAAGAATTACTAGACGCAGTAGTAGAAAGGATTGGGTCCCCTAAAAACAATAAAACAAATCCTTTACGTGCTCTAATATTTGATTCTTATTTTGACCCTTACAAAGGAGTCGTTGCTCTAGTAAAAGTAGTAGATGGCAAAGTGAGTGTAAAAGATACCATTGAAATGATGGCAAATCATAGTACATTTGAAGTAACAGAACTTGGAGTCCATACCCCAAAAGAAAAAAAACTAGATACACTAGAAAGCGGAGAAGTAGGGTATATTGTTGCAAGCATTAAAAGCATTACAAGTGTAGAAGTAGGAGATACTATAACCCTCGAAAAAAATAAAGCTACCTCCCCTTTAGAAGGGTACAAAAAAATGAAACCAATGGTTTATTCAGGGCTATTTCCTGTAGAGCCGAATCAATACGAATCCTTAAAAGAAGCCATTGAAAAACTAAAACTAAACGATGCAGCCTTAACGTACGAACCAGAAAACTCTAGTGCTCTAGGCTTTGGTTTTCGTATGGGATTTTTAGGACTACTACATATGGATATCATTATGACACGTATAGAACGAGAATTTAATATCGAAATCATTGCCACAAGTCCAAGCGTAATTTATAAAGTAACGAAAACAAATGGAGAAATAGAGCAAATTGATTCTCCAACCAAAATGCCAAATACAACCTATATCAAAAAGATAGAAGAACCATATATCTATACAAATATCATCGTACCAAGTGAATACATTGGTGCCATTATGGAATTATGTCAAAACAAACGAGGAATTTATAAATCATTAGAATACATTGATGATACTCGCGTAAACATTCACTACGAAATCCCTCTATCAGAAATCGTTTACGACTTTTTCGACCGTTTAAAAAGTACTACAAAAGGCTATGCCTCATTCGATTATGAAATATGTGGACTGAAAGAAAGCAATTTAGTCAAAATGGATATTTTACTAAATGGTGAAATTGTAGATGCTTTATCCATCATTGTCCATAAAGACTTTGCGTACGCTAGAGGAAAATCAGTCGTAGAAAAATTAAAAAACATTATTCCTAGACAAATGTTTCAAGTTCCCATTCAAGCAAGTGTTGGCTCTAAAGTCATCGCTCGTGAAAACATAAGTGCGATGAAAAAAAATGTCCTTGCCAAATGTTATGGAGGAGACATTTCTCGTAAAAGGAAACTTTTAGAAAAACAAAAAGAAGGAAAAAAGAAAATGAAAATGCTTGGAAGTGTGGAAGTTCCAAAAGAAGCCTTCCTAAGCATCTTAAAAGAGGAGAGTTAGTATGGCAAGTTTTTTCCCAAATAAAACAGATACCGAAGTTTATGAACAGATAAACTTTTATGCTACACTTTTGTTTAAAGGCATCACACTCAGTGAAATTGAAAGAAGCGAAAATGTTTCTGGGGAAACGATTTATAAATATTTAAGCTGTCTAAATAAAGAAGATTTTGAATATAAAAACGAAAGCTATTATCAAGAAATAATGGAGCAAATACCTAAAAATGCAGCAGAAGCAATGAGAAAAGCAAGACAAAAATCCAATCAAAAACTGAACAATAGGGAAGTAAAATTAGAACAAATAGCAGATGAAATTATAAACAAAAAAATAAGTGTAGAAACAGCAGTTATAAAATACCAGCGTTCTTTTTCCACTATACTTGATTATTTAAGAAGAATTTCAAATAAAGAAAAAAAAGCAAAATTGATGCCTATTTTAGCACAATATCCTAACTTTTATTCAGCAGCAAATGCAGAGAATAACGGCTTTTTAGTAAAACAATCTTCAATTACAAAAAAAGAAATTATTTTAATGGCTCTTACCTATCGTGTATCTTATAAATCTTTAGCTACTATGTTCCAAACAACAATAGAGGATGTAATAAATATGTTTAAAGAATATACAGAATTTCAAACATTTTTAGAAAATTTAGATGCAGAAACAAGAAATGAAGAAAAATGGTTAGAATCATATGCTTATGAGCAAGCTTGTAGCTATTGGGAAGAAAGAACAAAATTAAATCTTGACTTAAAAGAACTAACAAAAAGGAAAGATGGGTTTGCAATAAAATTGGTAAAAGCAAAACAAAGAAAGTTACATACAAAAATAGACGATACAATGGCTTATAATATAAAAGAAAAAAAGTTTGCAACATTAACAGAAGAAGAAAGAAATAAAATCGCTTGGTATAGAATTAAATATAGTTTAACGAAAGAACTATGCTGTACAATTTTTAAAATTAATAAAGAAAGTATGGTAAAATGTGAAAAAGAATTAGCCCAAAAGGATAAAATTTATGCTACGAAACTTGATTATTTAAATAGTATTTTATATAACAATGCTCAAAAAAAGTCTTCTAGCAACCTTAGCCCTACAAATTTTAGTAACCTCGTGTCCCTAAAAGAACCAATAAACCCAGATTTCTTTAATGTAAAACTTTCATCCGAAATAGTACCAGAAGAGGAAGAATTAACCCAGGGGAGGGGTACTAGCAAATAATTTCTTGATACCAATAGATACATAAAAGGAAGTAGAGAAGTAATGAAAGAAGAATTAAAATCAGTTTATATTCATATTCCATTTTGTAAAACTATATGTTCCTATTGCGACTTCTGTAAAGTTTTTTATAACGATAATTGGGTAGAAAAATACCTAGATTGTTTAAAAATTGAAATCGAAGACAATTACAACAATGA
Source organism: uncultured Bacilli bacterium (assembly GCA_948760655.1). The sequence goes on from CAQBKK010000002.1 coordinate 4,703, forward strand.
ACCCTTAGAATCTATTTATATTGGAGGAGGGACTCCCTCTGCTCTTAGTAAGAAATATTTAAACGACTTGTTTGAAATCGTAAATCTATTAAATAGAGAAAGCGTTATAGAATTTACCTTTGAATGCAATCTAAACGATATAACAAAAGAACTACTAGAAATTTTACATGAAAATAAAGTCAATCGATTAAGTATTGGAATCCAATCTTTTAATCCAGAAAAACTAAAATACATGGGAAGGAATCATACATGGGAAGAAGCAGAAGAAAAAATAAAACTATGTAGGAACGAAGGCTTTCATAACATCAATATTGATTTCATTTATGGTTTTTCCTTTGAAGAGGAAAAAATGCTAAAAAAAGATTTAAAACAAATTCTTTCTCTAAAACCAGAACACATAAGCACTTATAGCCTTATGGTAGAAAAAGGAACCCTTTTGACAATCAATCGTTTTGACAAAAGAGCAAATGATGAACTAGATGCACAAATGTATGAAATGATTTGTGATACACTAGAATTAAAAAAATACAACCATTATGAAATTAGTAATTTTGCCCTAAAAGGAAAAGAATCCATCCATAATCTTCGATATTGGAAAAACTTAGAATACTACGGATTTGGACTTTCTGCATCTGGTTATATAGACAAAATCAGATATACCAATACCAAATCGTTAACTAAATATTTTAAATTTGAATTTGATGGAGAAAAAGATTTATTATCTAAACAAGATATTATGGACAATCACATGATGCTAGGATTAAGACTTACTAAAGGAATAAATAGGAGTGAATTTGAAAATATCTACAAAATCAAGATGGAAGAAGCATACCCCATTAACCCCCTTTTAAAAAATAAAGATTTAATTGAAAAAAAAGGCAATATTTTTATAAATCCGGACAAACTATATATTATGAATGAAATATTACTAAAAATGATATAGAGGTGAGTCCTTTGAAAAAAATTGGTTTGCTTTTTCTTTTTTTGTTCCTTCCCAATTTTGTGTACGCAAGTGACTTAAAAATAGAAGAACTAACCATTTTAAATGGTGAAATTTCTCCTAGTTTTGAACCCTTAAATAATGAATACACAGTTTCTTTAGCTAAAGAAGAATATACAATAGAGATGGACTACCAAGTTCTTGATGGCATAACTGTTTCCGTTATGGATAATTTTGATTTAGAAAATAATTCTGTAGTAACACTAATACTTACAAAAGAAAAGGAAAAAATAGAATATCATCTCCATATATTAAAAGAAGAGGAAGAAAAAACATTAGAAACCTTCTACGAAGAAAAAATAGAAGTAAAAAATGACTTTATGTATACCTATAAAATTTATATTATCCCCACAATTTGCCTCTTTTTAATAGGTCTTGTTTACAAATCCTTATTTCACAAACATAAAAAATAAAATCAGCTAGTATATTTAACTAGGTGATTTTTTTGAAATTTATTGCACATCGTGGTTTACGTACCGATACTATAAAAGAAAATACATTAGAAGCATTTAAAAATGCCATTCAAAATGATAAGATTATAGGTTTTGAATTCGACATTCGAAAAACAAAAGACAACTACTTTGTAGTGAACCATAATTCTTTTATAAATCTAGATTTAATAAAACGAAAAACATACAAATATTTAAAGAAAAAATATAATTTACCTTTACTAGAAGAAGTATTAGAATTAAATACTAATAAGATTATGCTTATAGAAATAAAAGACCGTTACTTGCCTTACAGAAAACTTATAAAAATACTAAGAGAATACCAAACGAAAAATCTATATTGTATGAGTTTTCATAATAAAGTAGTAGAAAAATTAAAAAAAAGAAATGCACCAGCTAAACTAGGAATTTTAAACTACATATTAAACAGCGAAGCGGATTATAACCTAGACTTTATATGTCTTTTAAATAATTTAGCCACACCACATTTAGTAGAAGAATATAAAAAAAGAGGAATCGAAGTAATGTATTATGGAGTTTTAAACGAAGAAGAGGACTTATTAGATGATAATGGAACTTACATTGTAGATTATGTCCCTAAAAATCAAGAATAAAGCTTCTTGACTTCCAATCTTTATAATGTATAATAATACCCTAACAAAAGAGGAGAATTTATGATGAAAAAAAAATTTAGATTAGAGTATTTGTTTCCAAATATGCCAAAAGAAGAATTAGAAAATTTGAAAAGAACCTGCTTTACATATGAATTATCTAAAGACGGAGAAAAAGAACAAATATTTGCAGAAGCAATTCAAATTCATAGTAAAGAACTATTTGAAAATATAGCAATAGCCAAAGAGGAATGGCAATCTAAATACATAGAAGAAGGAAGTCACATATTAGTTCAAAATCCATTGTATTTGCCAGTTTATATTTCAAGAACCGCTCAAATTATTATTACAGAATTATTAGGGCTTGAGAAGTATTTTGACTTATATACTCCTGGAAATAGAAAAAGCAATTATTTATTAGGAAAAATGCATTTAGCTATTTTTCTCTCAGTAATAGAAAATTTAGAAAAATTAGGAATTAATCTAATGGAATTGCCAATAAATTATGCACAATTTTATTACATTGGATGGGATGGTTATACGATACTTGATCAAGACAATGAACAAGCAGAATATCTTACAAACGAAGTGATTGAAGAAATTCATGACTTTAACGAAGGAAATGAAAGAGATTTAAGGCGCTTAAAAGAATTTTGCAATTACAGAAACATATTTGAATTTTTAGAAAATATAAAGAAAATAGTCAAAGAACAAGAAAGAAAAAAAGAAGCCTTAATGCCTCATCCTGAAAAGTTAGATTTTGAAAATAATAAATATTTTCTACAAGAAATTTATAAAATATTTATTTATTTTAATGCAATGGATCCTTATGATGAACAAATCGAAAGAATGCTTAATGGAACAAATGGAATTCTCGGGGAAATAGAGGAATATAAGGCTTTAGAAAAAAAATATTCCAACCGGCCAATAGGAGAATTAGTATCTATAACTGAATATATAGAAAAAATAGCAGAAAAGTTGCAACAAAGAGAAAAAATAGCACAACATCAAGTGAATGTAAATTCTGTTAGAAAGATTTTAGAAAAATTAAGACAAGTTAAATATGAAGAAGAGAAAAACAATTTAATAAATGAATTAAACGAATGGTTAAAAAAATTAGAGAATACAGAAGAAAAGAAGTATGAAGAAATATTAAATGAAATAAAAGATTTTTTAAATACAGAAAAAATAAAAAATTTAAACAAAGAAGTAAACAATTTAAACAAAGAAGTAAACAATTTAAAAAATAAGATGATTGAATCTATAGTAAATGAGTTAGAACAAACTCCTATTAAGAGTTTAAGAGAAGAACTGATAGAAGAAATAAAAAAATGGTGTCAAAATACAGAGTTAAATTTTGAAAATCGAGCGAAAATAGAAAATGTATTAAATGAAGAAGTTGAAAATAGTGAAAAAACGAAAATTGAAAACATGACACCAAGTGAAATGGAACAAGAAATAAAAAGATTACAAAAGGAAATAGAAAGCCTTCGTTTAGCATTACAAAAAAAAGAACAAGAATTAGAAGAGTTAAAAAGAATTGTATTAGAATTTTTAGAGCAAGGGAAAAGAAATTCTAAAATAACCAATAGAAATCTTTCCAATAAAGAAATAAGAAATCTTTTAGATAATTATCACAGTAAACATGCAAGTAATATGCTTAGAAAATATATTTTGCTTATGATTCTAGGGATTTCCTTATTAGGTAATACTATAAATTTAAATAGAAGAGTAGATAAGAATATACAGAAAAAAAACGCCACATCCTTTAGCAATCCAAAAGAAGAGGAAAAAAATACAAATCCAATGCCTACTTTACCACCTTCTACTCCTTTACAAACTCCAAGTACAGCTCCAATTGTAGAAATAGACGAAAACAATCTGGAAACGATAGATTTCATGAAAAAAAATGGATTTTGGCTAGGAACACAAATAGAATTAGAAAACGCTTACTATTATGAAAGTATTACAAGCGAAAGTCCAAAAGGAATGATTTCAGGATTTGGTTTTATAAGTGCTTATTTTCCATATCAACGGACTGAAAAAGGAATAATGTATTATAACTCATTACGTTCTGAAGAAGACCTTATTAACTTCTTCTTAAATCATCAAGATGAAATAGAAAATATAAATTGGAAAGTTGCCTTTACAAAAGCAATTTATAAAGAAGAAATTGATAAGCAATTAGAAGAAAATCAAGTCATAAAATATCAGTATACCACCTGCTTTGTAGATTATGTGCCTGTTCTTAGAAATGAAATGCAAAGAAAATAAGTATATGAAATTAAAAGAGATAAAATATTATAGTATATTGAATGCAGAACCTAATGTTTATGGCTCTTTTAGAAAAAGAAGTGCCAAAAGAAGATATTATATTAGAAGAACAAGCAAGAAATACTTATGAAAACTGTATTTTTTCTATAGCCAAAATAAACGAACATTATAATTTATCTGGCGAAATAGCAAAAGGTGTTTTTAAAGTCATGAAACATTTAACAAATGCTTGCCAATTCTAAAGAAGAGTGTATCAAGAAGCAATGTCGCTTTGCTATTACGCCAAACAAGAAAGAATAGAAAATTTAGAAGTTATTTAAAAAAAGAGAAACAAATGCAAGTAAACTAGACAACACTTGCTTTTTCTTTTACAAATAACTATTCCAGTAATAAAAAACTTATGTTATAATTTGGAAAGAATAAGGATGTGTGTAAGATGCCAAATAAGGAAGAACAAGAAAAAACAAAAGTATATAACTTCGATGAACTAACAGATTATGGTAAAGAAGAAAATCAAGAAAATCAAATTTTTGAAATGCCTACAGCTCCCCAAAAAGAAGCAGAAATACTCGATGCAGAACACCCAAACATGGATTTCTTTTTGACTCCTCAAGAGCAACTTCCCGAAAAAGAAAAGAAACAAAAGAAAAAAGGAAAAATAAAAGAATGGTGGCAAAAAAGAAATAAAAAGCAAAAAATCCTTCTAATTACATTAGCTATACTCTTCATAATAGCAATGGGAGTAGGAATCTTTTTTGTAATGAATATGAGAAAAAAAGAACTGCTCGTAAATCCACCAATCGATGTGATAGTAGAAGAAGAAAATTATCGTTACGAAAATGGAGTATTAATATTCTTAAATAGTAACAAAGAAGAAATAGGAAGATACACATGTAAAAATCAAAACGAAGAATTATGTTTTGTATCTTTTTATAGCACGGAAGATGATTTTGATACAGAAAAGAAAATGCACGAAAATGCCTCTTTGATTAAAACAAGAAGTGCTATATTAGCAAATAACTATGTATTTATTAATGACAACGCACGTATAGAAGATACAACCATTTCCCTATATAACATCACAGAAGAAAAAGTAGAAGAGGTCTATACACTTGTAAAAAGAGTAGGAACTAAAAATGATATAATCTTAAAAAATACTGAAAATAAATATGGAATGCTTGCTCTAGAAGAGAGTGGAATTACTCCTAGAATTGCCTTTTCTTTTGATTATTTAGGAGCAATAGAAAACAAAGACAATTTACTAGTGGCCATAGAAAACAATCGTAGCATGATTGTGGACGAAACCGGAAAAAATAGTAGCAAAGCAATCAATGGAACAATAAAGAATGCTAACAAAACCTATATAGCTGCGAAGCAAAATACTGGAGTTTATGAAGTATATAATTATAATAACCAAAACGTATTTAACGACTCCTTTGAATATGTGGAACTATACGATGATTATGCAGTTTTAATTAAAGAAAATAAGATGTATTTAAAATTCTATGATAAAAACAAACTAAATGAAGAAGGAATTCCTTTAGCAAACAAAGACTATGTAAAAACAACCATTTATAATGAAGAGGGGCGTGCATTAGAAACCAAAGAGGCATACTCTATCGAAGAAAGTAATAATACATTAACTATAAAAGTATATAATAATGGAGAAACAAGCGATACTATTATAAATAAACTAGAAGGGGCAATAAGCAAAAATCTAAAAAATATCAATTACTTTGATGGCAAATTATATATCTATAAAGACGCTTCCAAAACAGACCTACTAGGGACATACACTTGTGCTAATAAAAATACAATAAAAGATAATATAACAACTTTAAATAATTGTACATTAGCAAAAGATACAGTGTTTGAAGATAACGATTATGAAATACCAGGTTCTATTGGAGTTATACCTGTTTTAAATGAAAGATTTATCTTTATAAGTGATAATCCAGATTTAGTAAACGATTCCAACAAAACAATTGTTTTGTATGACTTAAAAAAAGGAAGTAGCCTAGGAAAATATAGAGAAGTAAATACCTATTCTTATACTGGTACAGATGAAATTACTTTTTCAACAGTAAACGAACTAAAAGTGGTGGCTAAAAATCAAAGTGGTAACTTTGGAGTCATAAAAATTGGTTTAAGTGAAGTAAGTGGACACATAAGCTTCAATTATAGCGAAATGGAGTCCTTAAGAGATTATTATGTAGCCAAAGATGCAAATGGGTATCTATTAATTGCTAAAAGTAATGGAGCAAGTATTACAAGTGCCATTCCATACAAAATTAGAAATTACAACGATGAATACGTGAAAGTAATGAATAACGGAAACTATTATATATATGATTTAAAAGGCAAACAAATCACGAGTGATGCTTTCAAATATATTGAATTATACAACCATTTCTTTGTAGGAGTAACAAATAGCAACAAATTACAATTATTTACTTACAAATCCCCACAAAAGAATGAACTAAATCCTAACGATATTCAACTAAGTTTAACCAAATACTATGGAAACGGCACTCTAGCATTTAAAATAAACGAAAACGGCTATCGTTATGAAGTACTAATGGGAACAGAGGCCAATAACTATGTTTCTGTAACAACTGGGGAAATTGAAGCTGAGGATGAAAGATAATGAAAAATAAAAAAGCAACTCTTATCACTATAATTTTCTTATTAATTATTTTTCTTCCTCTTACTATTCTAGGAACAATCACCCATTTTAAAAATACGCAAGAGGGAAAGAATTTAAACTTCGATTTTAAACAAGAGGGAAAATTATACTTCTATAAGGGAGAGGAATTATTAGGAACCTATACCTGTTTACATGCTGAGGGATACTGCGATTATGCAATATCTAAACTAACAACAGAATATAGTTTAGAAGAATACCAATCCGATTCTACATCAAAGTTATCTCTTATAAACAATCAATACGCCTTTTTATTTGATACGACTACGGAAAAACTACAAAATGCTGAAGTAATTCTTTATGATGCGTTAGATAGCAAAGTACTTGCTAATTTTAAAGAAGTAAAAAATTATGGCATAGGTCTAGAAAACAATCGCTATATTTTAAAAAATGAAAATGATTTATGGGGAGTTATGGAATTTAATCAAGAAAGCTTTAATATTAGTATTCCTTTTATATATGACTATATTGGAGTAGTAAAAGAGATAAATGCTGATACAGGTAAGATAGTAGCAGATAAATTTGCAGTAAAAAAAGAAGGATTATGGCAAGTAATAGATAGCAAAGGAAACGACTTATCCATCGCATTTCCAGAAGAAATTGTTTCTTTTACAGAAGAAACGATTATTCTAAAAGGAGAAGGGTATAGAAAGTACGTAGATTATGAAGGAACATCCCTTTTAAGTAATACGCTCAAACATATTGCTCTATACGAACCATACTTAGAAATAATTGATGATAAAAATCACTTTTATCTATATGATGAAGCAACCAAAGAAAAAATATCAAAAGAATATGTAGTGGCAGATAGAAGTGATATTAGTTTATCAAAAGAAGCGGGAACAATCATCATAAGACAGAAAGACAATATTGTAGAAACAATTCCTATAAAGTAAAAACTTTCCAAAACAAAGGAAAGTTTTTCATTATAAACAGAAAATAAATAAAATCTCATATTGACTGTATAAAAAGAAACTGATAAAATGAAAAAAAGCAAAGAAACTGAGGAGTACATAAGAAGAGATTAAAAAGAGAACTTGTGGTTGGTGAAAACAAGGAATACTTCTTATCGAAGGTAGCAGTGGAGCTGATTACTGAAAGTAAAGTAGGTAACTCCGGGTCGTCCGTTAAAGAATAATGAAGAGTATGTTTTATGCATAAACTAAGGTGGTACCGCGGGCACGCTCGTCCTTAAATATAAGGAGGAGTTTTTTATTTTGATAGAATACAAATACGTATTAGAGCAATTCCAAAAGTATGTAAACAACTTAAATACCAAAGACAAAGAGATTGCAATAAAAGTAAGTCATAGTTATCATGTAGCAGATTTAGCAGGCAAATTAGCAAAAAGAATGGAACTTGATGAAGAAAAAACAGAAATCGTAAAAACAATGGCTTTACTCCATGATATAGGTCGATTTATTCAGTATTCCTCCTCTGGATCTTATAATGATGAAAAAACAAAAATAAATCATGCAGAAGCAGGAGATCTTTATTTATTTGTAGAAGATCATAGAAAAGATTTTGGTATTCAAGAAGAATATATTCCAATAATTAGAATTGCTTTAATAAATCACAACAAATTAAAAATAGAGGAAAACTTAAACGAAGAAGAAATTTTTTATTGTAAGTTTTTACGAGATATAGATAAGATAGATATATTTAGACAAGAAGCTACTTCTTATGAATGGACATATGGCGAAGTGACAAAAGAAGTAGAAAAAGACTTTGAAGCGCACCATCTCGTTGATAAAAGAAAGATAAAAACAAAGGCGGATGAACTAATAGCAGAACTTGCCTATCTTTTTGATATTAACTTTAAAGAATCTTACGAATTATTAAAAGATACAGACAACTTAGAACTATTTTTATCTGTTGTTGAAGTAAAAAGAGGATACGTTGACAAGTTCGATAACATAAAAAAAGAAGTCAGGGAATTTTTGGAAGATAAGGTAAAATAAAATGGAATACGAAAGAAAAGCGTTTTTATTAAATAGAGAACAAAAAATACTTGTTTTTTTTAGCTGGAATAGTAACTATCCCAAAATAATTCTTCCCAATCTTTTAGAAGAAAAGAAAGTAATTAAACTGAGTATTTCTAAAAATTTAGAAGATTATGAACTTGTTACTTCCTTTGATAGAACAGTTCTTTTTACAGAATCAGAAAACAATCATTTAGTAAAAAAATACAGAACATTAAAAGTAGAATACTACGCTACACTATTTAATCTAACCGATGAGTTAAGAAAAGAAATCAGAGAAATGTGTGAAGAAAATAATCTTTATGTTGATTTCTTATCAATAAGAGAAATACAAGATGCACTTGATTATCTAAAAAAAGAAAACCCTAGAAGAAATAATGATAAAGAGATAAGTTTATCCCTAAGACGTTTAAAAAGAAAAATAAAATATAGAGAATATTAGAAAGAAGGATAATTATGTTAGATAAAAAATATGATCATATAAAAGTAGAAGAAAAGAAATACGAATATTGGTTAAAAAATGGTTATTTCAATAGTGGAGATAAAAACAAAATTCCCTACACAATTGTAATTCCTCCACCAAATGTTACAGGTAAACTTCATTTAGGGCATGCTTGGGATACAACTTTACAAGATATCATAATTCGTTATAAAAGAATGCAAGGTTTTGATTGCTTATGGCTTCCAGGAATGGATCACGCTGGTATTGCTACTCAAGCAAAAGTAGATAAAAAACTAAAAGACATGGGAATAAATCCTAGAAGTATAGAAAGAGAGGAATGGCTTAAAAAAGCTTGGGAATGGAAGGAGGAATATGCTCTAAATATCCACAAACAATGGGCGAAATTAGGACTTTCTCTTGATTATAATAAAGAAAGATTTACTCTTGATGATGGTCTATCTTTGGCAGTTCGTAAAGTATTTGTTGATTTATATAATAAAGGACTAATTTATCGTGGAGAACGAATTATAAATTGGGATCCAATGGCTAAAACTGCTTTATCAAAAGAAGAAGTTATTATGAAAGAAGATAAAGGGGCATTTTATCATTTGAAATATTTTTTAGAAGGTAGTGATACAGAGTATTTAAGAGTTGCTACTACGAGACCTGAGACTTTATTTGGCGATACAGCTGTAGCAGTAAATCCAAGTGATGAGCGATATAATAAATATATTGGTAAAAATGTTGTTCTGCCAATTATTAATCGTTTGATACCAATAGTAGAGGATATTCATGCTGATCCTGAATTTGGTACAGGAGTAGTTAAGATTACACCAGCTCATGACCCAAATGATTTTGAGGTGGGAAATAGACATAATTTAGAAAGAATTATTGTTATTAATCCAGATGGAACAATGAACGAGCAAGCTGGCATTTATAAAGGAATGGATAGATTTGAAGCTCGTGAAAAACTAGTTGAAGATTTAAAAAAACAAGATATTTTAATTGAAATAGAACCAATTGTCCATAGTGTTGGCCATTCTGAACGAACGGATGCTGTAATAGAACCTTATTTATCGAAACAATGGTTTGTTAAAATGCGTCCTTTAGCAGATAGAGTATTAGAAAACCAAAAAATTAAAGATACCAAAGTTAATTTTATACCAGAAAGATATGAAAAAATTATGAATCATTGGATGGAAATTACTTATGACTGGTGTATTTCAAGACAACTTTGGTGGGGACATCAAATTCCAGCTTGGTATAAAGGTGAGGAAATTTATGTTGGAATGGAAGCTCCCAAAGAAGAAGGGTGGATACAAGACCCCGATGTATTGGATACTTGGTTTAGTAGTGCCTTATGGCCTTTTAGTACTCTTGGTTGGCCAGAAATAACCGAAGACTATAAAAGATACTATCCAACAGACTGTTTAGTAACGGGTTATGATATAATTCCTTTTTGGGTAAATCGGATGACTTTCCAAGGTTTAGAATTTACCAATCAAAGACCATTTAAAGATTGCTTAATTCATGGTCTAATTCGTGATAAAGAAGGCAGAAAATTTTCTAAATCTTTAGGTAATGGTGTAGACCCTATGGATATGTGCCGTGAATATGGAGCAGATTCATTAAGGTATTATCTCGCGACAAATGCCTCTAATGGCACTGATATTCGTTTTGATGAAGAAAAAATAAAATCAACATGGAATTTTATTAATAAATTATGGAATGCTTCCCGCTTTGTTTTAATGAATATTGAAGATTTAAATAAAGACAATTATACTTTAGAAAATTTAAAAAAAGAAGATAAGTGGATTTTAACCAAGCTAAATAAAACAGTTAAAGAAGTAACTAAATTCATGAATAGGTATGAATTTAATAATGCTGGAGCAATTCTTTATGATTTTATTTGGAGTAATTTTTGTGATAAATATATTGAAGTTGCTAAATTTAACTTGATGGATTTAACAACAAAATCAACGCTACTCCATACCATAACTTATATTTTACAAATGTTACACCCTTATATACCTTATGTGACAGATGAAATATATAATCTACTTCCTATAAAAGAAGAGAATATTATGATAAGTACTTATCCAGAGTATAATAAATCTTACATATTTAAAGAAGAAACAAAAGAAGTGGATAATATATTTGAATTTATTAAAGTGTATCGTAACATAAAAGCGGAAAATAATATCACAAAAGATTTTAAAATTAAATTTAACAATAATAGCGATTACGATTTAATAATTAAATCTTTAAAATTGAAGGAAAATATTATTGATGAAGCTTTAAATATAACTAGTTATATTGTTAAATCAGATAGATATGAAGCAACAATTTATTTTGAAAAAGTAGTTACACAGCAAGACTTAGAAGAAAGACAAAAAGAAATAGAAAACTTAGAAAAAAGTATTTTTAAAAGAAAAACACTTTTAGCCAATGAAAACTATGTTAAAAAAGCTCCTCAAAACTTGGTAGAAGAGGAAAGAAACAAATTGAAAATAGAAGAAGAAAAATTAGTTACGTTAAAAATGGAATAGGTATAAATTTGTTTATATCTTTTTTCTTTTTTATGTTATGATAAAATATAAAAAAGAAAAGTGAGGAAAAATATGGGCAAAGAAGTAATAGAAACTAAAATTTTAGAATTACAAGCATTAATTCAAAAAGAGGAAAATAATGAAGTAAAAAAACAGCTAACGAAAATGTTAAAACAGCAATTGGATTTGCAAAAATATATAATTTCCTTCTCCAAAATAGGTATTGTAGCAGACTTATTCATAGGAAATAAAAATGCCAACTGGGAATACATTAAAAGGGCTTATGAAAAATTTGAAAAACGAGGAGTAAATGTTGTTTTTATAGTTGGAAATTTATTAAATGGTTATTCTAAAAATTTAACAGAAGAAGAGAAAAGAGAAATATATTTAAAACAAAGAGAAGAACTACAAACCAAATATCCGCAAGATTTTAAAAACTATATGGTTTTAGGTGCTAGCGATTTTTATTATAAAGAAATGGGGATAAATATAAAAACAGAATTAATGAGCTTGCGAAGTGATTTTATTCCTACTAACTTTAAAACAACGTATGTAAGATGGGAAAAGAGGAACTTAAAATTTGGATCTAAATTGGTAAAAAATGAAAACGAAGAAGCATTAGAAAAAGTAGATTTGAGTCTTTATGCAGGAGCAAATTATTTTAAATACCTAGCAGAATACCAAATGATAAAACTTCCAACATGTAGTGACAACCACTTAAATAATCGCGATACGAAAGAATATCGTTCTGGCTTTATTATTTTAGAAAACAAAGAAAAAGGCATCATTGCGAATCGTTATGGATTTACAGAAAAAGGTGTAGAACAAATTTTAAAAAGAGTGATAAAGTAATAAAAACAAATCTTTCTAAACTAAAAAATACATGTTATACTAATACTAATAATAGAGGACGTGAGTTTATGAAAGATTTTTTTAAAGAACATTATATTATAGTTTTGGTTATGTTTTTATTTTTAGGAATATTTTTGCTTCAATTTAAAAAGTTTGTATATGATGAAACATTGGCGTATGAAAAAGGAATTATAAAATGTCAAGAATATGAAAAAGTGCCAGTCACAGAAAAAAATGAACAGCAAACAAAATATTGTCAAGAAATAAAAGAGGAAGGAGCAAACACCACTGACTTTTACACAACTTTAAATGAAATGCTTACGGTTTACTCCTCAAAACTATTTAAACCATATAATGCTTTCTTAGCACTGGTACTCCCTACTTTATATGGCTTATGCAAACTAAAAAAAGAAAGAATGAAGAGCAACGAAGAAAATATAAATAACTATCGTAGAAATATATTTAAAAAAGCCTATCGTTATATTTGGCTCCTTCCAGTTATGCTTTATCTAGTATTATTTGTTTGTGGGATACACGCAAATGGAATTGACTATGAAATAGCAAAATAATAAAATTTTAGCAAATCCTATTATGTATTGTCTTTCATACTTAATGCAAATTGTTTTTCACTCATTTTTATTAATTCATATTGCTTTAATTTCATTTAGAAAAACCCAAAAGTTACTCCCATCATTTTTACTAGCAGCTGTAATATATGGAATTTTATGGACAATTAGTGAAATTGGAGGAACTTTACTTCTAGAATTAATATTTAAAACAGATATAGGAATCGCTTTTAGTATAGGTTGGGGAATGTTTATTTACGATACAATAAAAGTATACTGGGCTCTATTTATTTCTTTCATGTGGATGTGTCTATCAGGTTTATTTGTCTATTTATTATATAAAGATAATGTAAAACTAAGTAAAACGTTTCAAAAATAATATGAAAATGTAAGTCAAAAAAAGACTTATATTTTTTTGTCTTTTAAAATGTAAAATTTTTTAAAATAAGACTTTATTTTCTTTGAAAATAAAATTTGACAAACATCGGGGGGGGGGTTATAATACTACCACTTTAAGGGAGTGGGAGAAATGCCAGATTCTGTAGTGAAATTCATTCGTATAATGGAAGATAAAATAGAAGAAACAGATAAAATGATAAACTTACTTTTATTACAAGGAAAGATTGAGTCTTTTCAAATTGAAGAAAATACATTTTCTTTTAACACTCTAAATAAGCATAAAGATAATTTAACAAAAGTAATAAGCTTTTTTAAAAAAGAAGAAAAGTATGGTACTTTATATAAATATTATAATTACATTTCTAAAATATTACAAATTAGCAAGTTAACGGATTATGAAAAATTAGAAGTTTTAATGTATGCTGTAAAAATCAATATAGACTATTTAACAGAAGAAGTTTTGGATTTAAATATTTTAAAAAAACTCTATGCTCCTCAAATGGATAGTAAAAAATTCAATCAATTATTAGAATCATTAGATATAAACACTTTATTGCAAGCAAAAGAAGAAACTTTAAGTGTCAAAAAACGCTTAATAAGAGAAAAAATTATAGAAGCTTTACGAGCAGGAGAAAAAAGCACAAGACTTTTTAAAAAATCTCATAGAAATATTGAAAATCACTACATAAATAAAATAGATTCTTACAATGAACAAGATATTCAATTTGTAATTGTATCTTTAAAAGCGATTGGTGTTGATAGAGAGCTACAAGAAATTACTGCAAGCATTCTTAGAAAAAATTTACGAAAAATAGATGCTTTAAAAAGTAAAAAAATAAAAGAAAATAGAATAAAACCTTTTAAAAAAACTATAGTTACACCCAAACCACTTTCTAAAACAGAATACGATGCAATTTATAGTAGGATAATGAAAATGTACGATATAGAAGAACACACAATAGTCAGTGCATTAACAAAAGAAGAAATAGTGTATTTAGTAAGTCTAATGTTTAGAATAAATATACCAGAAAAAGAGATAAGAAAGAGTATTCAAAAAATCAATTGGCAAGGATGGAAAGCATACGATAATCCAATAAAAGAATTTAACGACTATTATGATAAATTACAAAAAAATAGTCATATAGGAGAAGTAGAAATAGCTTTACAAAATATAAAAGAATATTTAAGCTTAGCATTTCTTCCAGAAAATGACAATGAATATGTAGGATGGAAACTAGAAATAGCAGAAGAACTAAAAAGAGTAAGAAAAATTTTAAATCAAGATGATACCTACGAATTAGAAGAAGGTAGAAAACTCTATAGAAATAGAATCAAGGGAGAAGAAGCAGATGGAAGCAACAAAAAATAAATTAATTATTGAAATAAGAGAAATTCTAGCGAATATATTAAGTCGTTGCACTTTAGAAGTGATAGCTAGTATAAATGCTGAAGCTGAAAACAAAACAATTTTAGAAGCGGAAGATATAAAGGACATTTATGAAAAAACAACAGAACAAATCGAAAAAAATAGTCTAAAAGATATGTATTTTTCACTTTCTAATTTAATGAGATTTGTAGGTGGAAAAAGTTTAGAAGAACAATTAAATATGGGGAGTGCCAAAATTCCACTACGAAAATATTTTTATTTATTTGACGACTTAAATTATGTATTTAAAACAAGCACAATTTCTGTTCGAGAAAAATTAAACATGCTTTTAGATTTCATAAAAAATAATATAGAAAAAGGAATACTAGAGTGTCAAACAGATAATGAACTTTTACGTTTAGGAGATAGAAATTTTTTTAAGACAGAAGAAGAATTGGATTTATTTTTAGAAGCGTATCAAAAATTAAAAGAAAAAAATGCCACAAAAACCCTTGTAGATTCTGCACTACTGATTATTGACGATTGTAAAAAGCATGCCCAAACAATTATTGAAGCACATAGAATAATAGATAAACATTATTTAAAAAATAATGAAAATAGAAAAGACGAAGATATTGAAAAAGTAATAGAAGCTTTTGAAAATCTAGAAATAGATAAAACTTTATGTTCTACTATTAAAATAGTCCTCGTAGAAGATTTAGAAAAAGAACGTAAGAAAAAAATAAAAAATGGGGTATCTATAAAAAATAGTATAAAAATAGAAACACCCAAACCACTTTCTAAAACAGAATACGACGCAATTTATAGTAGGATAATGAAAATGTACGATATAGAAGAACACACAATAGTCAGTGCATTAACAAAAGAAGAAATAGTGTATTTAGTAAGTCTAATGTTTAGAATAAATATACCAGAAAAAGAGATAAGAAAGAGTATTCAAAAAATCAATTGGCAAGGATGGAAAGCATACGATAATCCAATAAAAGAATTTAACGACTATTATGATAAATTACAAAAAAATAGTCATATAGGAGAAGTAGAAATAGCTTTACAAAATATAAAAGAATATTTAAGCTTAGCATTTCTTCCAGAAAACGACAATGAATATGTAGGATGGAAACAAGAAATAGCAGAAGAACTAAAAAGGGTAAGAAAAATTTTAAATCAAGACGATACCTACGAATTAGAAGAAGGAAGAAAACTTTATAGAAATAGAATAAATGCCGAAAAGAAAAAGGAAGACTAAATCTTTTCTTTTTTTTAATTTTTAATCTGGAATTCACTTTTATGTGTCATCTTTTTATAAATTTAAAAAAATTAGCACTCATATATTGACAAGTGCTAAGCATACTATTATAATGGTATTAGCATTTTGATGAAAAGAGTGCTAAAGAGGTGATAAAATGGACGAAAGACAAAATGAGTTATTAAAAGCCATCGTCGAGTCGTACATAAAAACCGTAAAACCAATAGGCTCAAAATCCTTATGTAAGAAATTTAATTGTTCAAGTGCAACCATTAGAAATGAAATGGCCGTGTTAGAAAATTTAGGTTTTATTGAAAAAAATCACATATCATCGGGAAGAATTCCGAGTGAAGCAGGTTATAAATATTATGTAGAACATTTAATGAAACCAAAAGAACTTACAGGAGAAGATGTTTTAAAATTACAAACCATTTTTAGAAACAATGAACTAGAACTAAGCGATTCGATTAATAAAACTGTAGAAATCATTAGTGAACTTACACATTATACAAGTATAATCTTAGGAAAAAGTTCAAAGGAAAACACATTGAGCCAAGTAAATATTATTCCGATTGCCAACAACAAAATTGTAGCAATTGTATGTACAGACAAAGGAATTGTAAAAAACAAACAATTTCTTCTAAAAAATGAAGCAGAAATCAAAGAAATTGTAAAAACAAGTGAAATCATAAACAGAATGCTTGTAGGGACTCCGATTAATGAAGTAGGGGAAAGATTAGAGTTTGAAATTAAACCAATCATAAGTAGACAAATTAAGCAGTACGAAACAGTTTATAATATTTTTGCAGATGCGTTTAATGAGTTTTTAAATAAAAGAGAAAACGTTTATTTTGGAGGAAAAACCAAAATATTTAATGAACCAGAGTATAACGATGCATTAGAAATAAAAAGATTGGCAAGTAAATTTGAAGACAAAGATTTTATTAAAAGAATTGAAGAAGACGATGTTGAATCGGGAGACATTAAAGTATATATTGGAGAAGAAAATGCTTTTGATCCTAATGTCACAATTATAAAAAGTAAATACAAAAGGAATGGAGAAGAAGGAACCATTGCTATTGTAGGTCCAAAACGAATGGAATATGACCGGGTAGTAGGGTTACTTGAATATTTACAAAAAGAATTAAACGAGGAGGAGTGAGAACAAAAATGAACGATAATGAAAAGAAAAAAGAAGAGAGAATTGAAGAACAAAAAGAAATAGAAAAAAACACCGAAGCTTCAAAGGAAACGTCAAAAAAAGACTCTCATAAAAAAGAAAAAAATAAAGCAAACAAAGAAATAGAAACGTTAAAAGAAGAAAATGAAAAGCTAAAAGAAAAAATACTTCGTATAAGTGCAGAATCGCAAAATATGCAACGTAGAGCAACAGAAGAAATGGCTCGTATTAGAAAGTACGAAGGGGAAGATTTTGCCAAAAAAATACTTCCTATCATTGATAACTTTGAAAGAGCAATAAAGTTAGATGACAACGATTTAACGGACGAACTTTCAAAATTCTTAAGCGGTTTCAAAATGATTTATACGGGAATGTTAAATATTTTAGCAGAAAGTGAAATCAAAGAAATTGATTGTTTAAATAAAGAATTTGACCCAAACTTTATGGAGGCGGTATTAACTGATAAAGTAGAAGGAATAGAAAAAAATCAAGTATTAGAAGTCCTACAAAAAGGATATATGTATAAAGATAAATTACTAAGACCAGCTATGGTTAAGGTAAGTGAGTAGAAAGAAAGGAAGATAAAAAATGAGTAAAATAATAGGTATCGATTTAGGTACAACAAATTCATGTGTAGCATTTTTAGAAGGAGGAAAACCAGTTGTTATTGCAAACTCTGAAGGAAATAGAACCACTCCAAGTGTAGTTGCCTTTAAAGAAGGAGGAGAAGAACTTGTTGGTGAAAACGCAAAACGTCAAGCGGTAACCAACAAAAATACAATTTCCTCAATCAAAAGAAAAATGGGAACTGCTGAAAAAGTGGAAATTGATGGTAAAAAATACACCCCACAAGAAATCAGTGCCAAAATTCTTGGAAAACTAAAAGCGGATGCAGAAAGTTTCTTAGGAGAAAAAGTAACCAAAGCAGTTATTACTGTTCCAGCATATTTTAATGATGCAGAACGTCAAGCAACAAAAGACGCAGGAAAAATTGCAGGACTAGAAGTGGAACGTATTGTAAACGAACCAACGGCTGCTGCCCTTGCTTATGGGCTTGATAAACAAGATAAACTACAAACTATCTTAGTATACGACCTAGGTGGAGGAACATTCGATGTCTCTATCCTTGAACTCGGAGATGGAATATTTGAAGTAAAAGCAACAAGTGGTAACAACCGTCTAGGTGGAGATGATTTCGATAATCGTGTAATTGATTACTTAGTAGAGGAATTTAAGAAAGAAACAGGTATTGACTTATCAAAAGACAAAATGGCAATGCAACGACTTAAAGATGCAGCAGAAAAAGCCAAAAAAGACTTATCAGGAATGGCTTCTACCCAAATCAATTTACCATTCCTATCCCAAAACGAAGATGGACCAGTTCATTTGGATATCAATTTAACGAAAGCCAAATTTGAAGACTTATGTCGCGATTTGTTTGACTCAACTCTTGAACCAGTTCGTAAAGCTCTTAGTGACGCTAAACTTTCTAAAGACAAAATTGACCAAGTTATTTTGGTTGGTGGATCAACTCGTATTCCATACATCCAAGACTTAGTGGAAAAAGAATTAGGAAAAGCTCCAAACAAAGGGGTAAATCCAGACGAAGTAGTGGCTATGGGTGCCGCAATACAAGGTGGAGTCTTATCAGGAGAAGTAGAAGACTTAGTTCTTCTAGATGTAACCCCATTATCCCTTGGAATCGAAACTCTTGGAGGAGTCATGACTCCATTAATACCAAGAAATACAACCATTCCAACAAGCAAAAGTCAAGTATTCTCAACTGCTGCGGATAATCAACCAGCTGTAGACATTCATGTACTACAAGGAGAACGACAGATGGCTATTGATAACAAAACGCTTGGGAACTTCCAATTAACAGATATTCCTCCAGCACCACGTGGCATTCCACAAATTGAAGTAAAATTTGACATTGATGCGAATGGTATCGTAAACGTAACCGCAAAAGATTTAGGAACCAACAAAGAACAAAAAATTACCATTCAATCCTCAACAGGACTTAGTGATGCTGACATCGAACGCATGGTGCGTGAAGCCGAAGAAAACAAAGAAGCGGACGAAAAAAGAAAAGAAGAAGTAGAAGCAAGAAATAATGCCGATGCACTTATTTTCCAAACGGAAAAAGCCATCAAAGATCTTGGCGATAAAGTAGAAGAAAGCGACAAAACAGAAGCAGAAAGTAAAATCAAAGACTTAAAAGACGCACTAGAGAAAAACGATACAGAAGACATCAAGAAGAAAACAGAAAGTCTACAAGAAATTGCAATGAAACTAGCAACCAAAGTCTATGAAAGTGCTACCAAAGAGAATGGTGGAACCGCAGAAACAAATGACAATTCTAGCGATAAAAAAGAAGATGTAGAAGAAGCAAATTACGAAGAAAAATAAGTGAAATAAGGGAGAGCAAAACTCTCTCTTTGCTTAGTATATGGAGGATTTATGAAAGAAAGAAAAGAAATAGAAGAAAAATACAAATTAAATACTAGGGAGTTATTCGATAGTCCTAACGACTTCTATAAAGAACTTGAAAGTTTAAAGGAAGAAATAAAAGAACTAGCAAAATATGAAGGGCATTTACTAGATAATGCCGATACACTTTATGAAGCTATAAATCTAAGTGAAAACCTTGAAAAAAAAATAGAACGTGTATATATTTATGCCCATTTAACAAATGACTTTGATCTTTCCGATGAATTAGGTAACGAATATTTCGGAAAAGCTTTTAAACTTTACCAAAGCATGGTCGTATGCGCATCTTTTATGACACCAGAACTTTTAGAGAGTGATTATTCTGTAATAGAAAAATATATAAAAGAAAAAAAAGAACTAAAAACGTACGAAAACTTGCTAAAAGAGGTTTATCGTACAAAAGCACATATACTAAGTAAAAAAGAAGAAGAAATTCTAAGTCAAATGGATGAACTAGCTAGTGCTCCAGAAAATGCCTACGGAAAACTAGTGGATGTAGATTTGAAATTTGAAAGTGTAGAAGATGACGAGGGAAAAATTATAGAATTAAACGAAATTACCCATAAAGTATTAATGGAATCTAAAAATAGAGAAGTAAGAAAAAATACCTTTAAAACATTCTATAAAGGCTACCAATCAATCATCAATACTACAAGTGAACTTCTATCTGCATGTGTAAAAAAGAACAATAAAATAGCCCAAATTAGAAATTATGAGAGTGCCATCTCTGCCTCTTTAGATGCCAATAATGTTACCAAAAAAGTATACGATACCTTATTAAAAGCAATAGATGAAAACTTGCAAGTTATCTATCGTCAATGGAAAATTAGAAAAAAAGCGTTAAAACTTGAAGAATTACATTTATACGACACAACCGTTTCATTAGTAAAAGATTATGAAAAAAAATACTCCTATAAAGAAGCAACAAGTCTAATAAAAGATGCCTTGCAAGTTCTAGGAGAAGAATATAGTAACGTTCTTGCTCGTGCCTTTGATGAACAATGGATTGACGTATTCCCAAACAAGAATAAAAGAAGTGGAGCTTATTGCACATGTTGCTATGAAACACATCCTTATGTCTTAACAAATTTTAACGAAAGATATGGAGATGTAGCAACACTTGCGCATGAACTAGGGCATGCGATGCATTACTATTATGCAGCAAAAAATAATAACTATTGTGATTACAATTACACCATTTTTGTAGCAGAAGTAGCAAGTCAAGTAAACGAGGCACTACTTGCTATGCATATTCTAAAAAATAGCAATAACAAAGAAGAAAAATTATTTGTATTAGATGAACTAATAAAACATTTCAAATCCTCTGTAGTGAGACAAACTATGTTTGCAGAATTTGAGAGCATAATTCACGAAGAAGAACAAAAAGGAGAAGTATTAACAAACAATTCTCTATGTGATATATATTACAATCTAAATAAAAAATACTATGGAGAAGAAATAATCGTTGACGAAGAAATCAAATACGAATGGTCAAGAGTGCCACATTTCTATTACAATTTCTATGTATACCAATATGCAACTGGATATGTAGCAGCCCTAAAAATAGCAAGTGATATATTGAATCAAAAAGAACATGCTTTAGAAAATTACATCAAATTCTTAAGGGTTGGCACAACATTAAATCCAGTAGAATCTCTAAAAGTGGCAGGAGTCGATTTAACAGATCCCCAAACATTTAATGATGCTTTTAAAGAATTTAATCGTGAAATGGACGAATTTGAGTGTTTACTAGAAGAGGAGGAAAATCATGAATAAACGAGATTATTATGAGATTTTAGGAGTTTCGAAAACTGCAAGTGAAGAAGAAATTAAAAGAGCCTTTAGAAAACTTGCTAAACAATATCATCCCGATGTCAATAAAGAAGAAGGCGCAGAAGAAAAATTCAAAGAAATCGGCGAAGCGTATGCGATTTTGTCTGATCCTGAAAAACGTCGTCAGTACGATCAATTCGGCCATGCTGCCTTTGAAGGAGGAGCAGGTGGAGGGTTCGGAGGCTTTAGCGCTGATGACATTGATCTATCTAGTATTTTTGAAGATTTATTTGGCTCATCGTTTGGTTTCAACTTTGGTGGGAGTGCAAAAAGAGGTAGTGCAAATAGAGCATCAAAAGGCAGAGACCGTTTAGTAAAAATGAATTTAACATTTGAAGAAGCAGTCTTTGGATGCAAAAAATCTCTTGATTTAGAATTGAACGAAGCTTGTGAAAAGTGCCATGGGAAAGGCGGATTTGGAGAAAAAACTTGTAAAAAATGTAATGGTCGTGGTGTCGTTATCGCTGAACAAAAATCCATGTTTGGTATATTTCAAACCCAAACCACTTGCCCTGATTGTGGAGGTATCGGAAAAACTTATGAGACAACATGTAACGAATGCCGTGGATCTGGTCACATAAGGAAAAATAAAGAAATCGTCGTAACGATACCAGAAGGTGTAGATACAGGCTACCAACTACGAATAAGTGGCAAAGGCGAAGCAGGAACAAATGGCGGCCCTAATGGAGACATCTACATTGAATTTGCAGTAAAAAAGCATGAGTTCTTTGAACGAAATGATGAAGATATATATTTAGAAGTACCAATCACTTTTGCCGATGCAGCTCTAGGATGTAAAAAAGAAATCCCAACCCTTGAAAATAACGTCATTTTAGAAATTAAAGCTGGAGCCGAAACAGGAGATAAATTGAAATTAAAAGGCAAAGGAATAAAAGTTCCTAATTCCATTCGTAAAGGAGACATGTATGTCATCCTAAATGTAGTAACCCCTACGAAATTAGATCGTAAGCAAAAGAAATTGTTAGAAGAATTAAAAGAGACTGGTTTAGAAGACGAAACAATTTTCAAAAATTTCAAAAAGTACTTAAAAAAATAGTACTTTTTTCTTATGTAAAAAATTTAGTAAAGATTGACATTTGAAAGAAAGTGCATTTGACAATGCATAAACGCGTTGCTATACTTAATATATATAATAAGAGGTCGGTAACATATGGCGTGGAAATACAAAATTAGTTTAACAATTGTTGGATTATGTCTTATCTTTTCTATATTACTTCTTTGCTCTTATAAAAAATATTTACAAGAACAAGAGGAAACCTCTTTAGTAATTGTTGATAATGGTTTATCTATAAATTACATGCAAGGAAGTAAAATAAAAGTAGACAAAAAAGCCAAAACATATACATTTTCTATAACCAATAACAATGAAGAAATGGTAAGATATTACATTTATTTAGATAATTTGAATACCAATAAAAATAACATAAAATATAGTCTGAAAGAAAAAAATAACAAAGTAAATATTGAAGAAAATGAACTAATGATGGAAGAAGCCTATCTAGCCAGTCTAATTGAAATTGCAACAAACGAAACGCATTTCTACGAACTAACCATAGAGGAAGAAGACAAATTAAATCTAAATGCAACGCTTACAGTAGGAATTGAAGATAATAAAGAAGACTATTTTGCTACCACTATATTAAAAAACAATCAAATAAATAAATCCTCCCAAACAAAAATTGGAGAAGAAGTAGCCCTAACCGATGAAGGTTTAATTGAAACAACAGATGAACGTGGAGTATCTTACTATTTTCGAGGAAACGTATCAAATAACTATGTATATTTTGCTGACTTGATGTGGCGTATCGTCAAGATAAATGAAGATGGAAGTGTAAAACTAATACTAAATAATACACTGGAAAATACTACTAGTTTTTATGGAACAGAAAATGAAATATCTTTAGAAGATAAATTGAATTTTTCAAAATCAAATATAGCAGAAGAATTAAAAAATTGGTATAATAAAAAACTCTCTAGTTATGACAAATATCTAGTAAGTAATAAATATTGTGTAGATGCATCCATTGCCAATACAGAAGAGAATACCACATATTATTTAGGAGAAGCACGATTAAAAATTGATTTCAATCAAACATTCATTTGCTTAGGAAATACTTATACAGAGAGAATTGGACTTCTTTCTGCTGATGAAGTTGTTTTTGCAGGAGCAAGCGTAAATACAGAAAATACAAGTTTTTATTTATATACTCCAAATCAAACAATTTCTTGGTGGACAACAACACCAAGTAAAAGTGAAAATGAAAATATTACATATTTTGAAGTAAGTAAAGATGGAAAATTACAAACAGAAACCGATGGAGCAACGCCCCTTGGTTTAAAACCAGTTATCAATTTATTAAAAAAGACATATGTGAACGGATCTGGTACAGAGGAAGATCCCTATGTAATAAAAGAATAAGATTTACACAACGTATGTAAATCTTTTTGAATTGTTTACACAACTAATATGCATATGATAAAATAGAACTAGGAAGTGAGAATATGAAACAACTTTTAAAAGACATTTTGAATTTAATCACTAGTTTAAATCAAATGGATTTGTTATTATATTTTGCAGTTTTAATACTTATTATTTTAGTTGTTTCATTAATTTACATCATCAAAACAGGTGATGAAGAAATAATAATAGAGGAAGAAAACGAAAATCGTACAAAATTATACAACAAAGAAGAGGAGGATATAAAAGACATCATTACCAATATAGAAAATACCGCTCCTCCTATTGTAGAGTTTACTGAATATGAAAGAGAACAAGAGGAAAAAGCAATTATTAGTTATGATGAACTTCTTGAGCGAAGTAAACAAGGAACAATGAGTTTTGCAACAGAAGAAGTAGCAAATAATGAAATTTCCATAAAGAAAATTAACTTAGATAAAATGACAAATAATTCTAAAATAGAAGAAAAACAAAATACAAATAGTTTATTTAATTACGAAAAAGAAGAAGCTTTCTTAAAAGCGTTAAAAAACCTTAATGAATTATTAAATTAAAATTTTTTCATAGAACTAAGAAACTGTATTTCTAAAACGAAATATAGTTTTTTTATTTCTGATTTAAACTATTGACTTTTTGTTCAGGGGGAGGGGTATAATTAAAAAAATAAGGAATGATAGATTGAGAGAGGTTTTTAAATTGAAAAAGATTTTATTTACGATATATTAGTATTATTAACAAGCAATGTATATGCCATACCAAGTGATGGAGTCACATACGACAACAAAGGGAACACAGAAGTATTAACAGACACATTAGATGGGTTACTAAGAGATGCAGACAAATACAAAACAGGAGGGACAGTAACAGCGAACCAAATGCTTAAAGGAGCAACAGGATATGCAAAAGGAGAATTAGTAACAGGAACGATAGAAAGCAAAGGAGCCACCACCTACACACCGGGGACTTCTAGTCAAACGATTAGTTCTGGGAAGTATTTAAGTGGAACGCAGACGATTGCAGGAGATGCAGATTTAGTGGCTGGTAATATTTTAAGTGATGTCAATATCTTTGGAGTAAATGGAAGTCATACCGCACAGAATCATAATTATGAAATTGTAGCTGAAAAACATATGGGCGCTAATAATGGGTATTGTGATTTGCAAGTTTCTTTTAAACCCTTGAAATCTGGTCAATTAATAGTTTGGATGGATATTTCATCCCTTTCTGGTGAAGTTCCCACAGCTAGTTCTAGAAAGGTTTATATTAATCGAACTAGTCAGACAGTGATTAACAAAGGATCTGATAATTGGACTGGGTTTTGGTATTACTCTGGTTTTGTTGATAACGGAGCAGAAGTTTCGTTACAACTTTTAATGGATCCAAATACTACAGGATACACTACTTGTAGCCTACTTGCTACATTTGTTTCATAAAGACAATTAATTTTGAATATGAGCAAGAACTAGCATATATGCTGGTAATTAAACAACAAAGGTATAAAAGAATATATATTTTAAAATTTTTGGAGATAATAAGTAAGTTATCTTCTTTTGATATATGTTTTAGACACAGGATATATAGACTTTGTATTTTAAGTTTGGTACAATCTTGAATAAGAAAAGTTTTAAATATAACATTAGAAATAAATATAAATTATTAGTTGGTTATTTTAGGGGTGAGAAAAAATTGCATGAGCTATGAAAATATAAATAAAATTGTAAACAGCGAAAAAATAATATTAAATAAAATAAAAAGAAATCTATTTACAAGATATGAGGGTGATTCTATGAAATTTCATATAATAACACTAGGTTGTAAAGTAAATATATACGAAAGCGAAATCATAAAAGAAAATTTATTGAAAAATAATTTTAGTTATGAAGAAGATGAAAATAATGCTGAGATTCTAATAATCAATACTTGCTCTGTAACCAATATGGCAGACAATAAATCGAAAAAAATGGTTCGTCATGCTAAAAAATTAAATAAAATTATTGTTGTATGTGGATGTAGTGCCGAAAATAAGCGTATAGATTACAACGAATTAGAAGTTGATATACTAATCGGAAATAAAGACAAAAGTAAAATACATGAAATTTTAGCAAAATATATAGAAACTCACCAAAAATACACCAAATTTTATGATGAAAAAGAACTTCCGTTTGAAGATATGACCATCGAAAAATTTAAAAGCCATACAAGAGCATTTGTAAAAATTCAAGATGGTTGCAATAATTTTTGTAGCTACTGCATTATTCCTTATGTAAGAAAAAACATTCGTAGCAAAAACTTTAATAAAACAATAGAAGAAATAAAAACACTTGTTAAAAATGGTCATAAAGAAATTGTTTTAACAGGAATTCACACAGGTTCTTACAAAGATGGAAATCATGATTTAGGCGATTTACTTCATGAATTAAGAAAAGTTGAGAACTTAAAACGGATTCGTATCTCTTCCATTGAAATAACCGAATTAAACGAAAAAATGTTAGAAGAAATAAAAACGAATCCAAAAATAGTAGATCATTTTCATATTCCTTTACAAGCAGGAAGCAACGAAATCTTGCACCGAATGAATCGTAAGTACGATTTAGAATATTTCAAAAAAAAGATACAAGAAATTAGAAAAATCAAACCAAATGTGAGTATTACTACAGATGTAATAGTAGGACACCCTTACGAAACAGAGAAATTATTTTTAGAAACTATTAAAACTTGTAAAGAAATAAATTTCTCTAAAATCCACGTATTTCCCTATTCCAAAAGAGAAGGAACCGCAGCAAGTCGTATGCCTATGCAAGTAGAAGAATTTGAAAAGAAAAGACGAAGTAGAATGCTAAACGAACTAAGTAAAGAATTAGAAAGTGATTTTTATAAAAAACAAATAAATAAGGAAGTAGAAGTTTTAATAGAAGAAGTAAAAGAAAATAAAAGTACAGGATGTACTACAAATTACATCCGAGTAGAAATACCAAAAAAATTAGCCAAAAATGAAATATACAAAGTGGTAGCCAAAGAGTTTGTAAATGGAAAAATAATGGCTTGTCCAAAAGAAAAAGTAAAGTAATTGTAAATTTACAAAAGCACTGAAACAGCGTATACTAAAAAATAGGGTGAAGACTATGTTTGTAGATGCAGCATTTAAAAAATATAAAATTGATGAAAATGACATATCGATTGGAGTTATTGAAGCAAACAACGCAATTTTAAGGACAACTGAGTTTTTAAGACCATTTATAAGAGAAAATGGGTATAAAAGGATTATGAAAATTGGAAATCGTAATTATGAAGCACTGAATGTATATATCATTAATTGTATGAATGACTATTATAATCGTTTAATGAACGCTACCAAATCAGAACGTAGTATGATGTATAATACCTACAATCGCTTATACGACATGTGGAAAGATTTACATAATTTTAAAAAAGAAAATAACTTAGTAGAAATGGATAGAACCTATGATTTATTTTCGTATGAATTATATGTTCTAGGATATACAAATTAAAATCTAGGAAAACATCCTAGTATTTTTTAATTCCTTAGATGTCATGGAAATAACATTTGGAGAAAAATATATGGTTCCTTCTATCATAGAGAAACTAGAAGAATACGAAAAATAATTATTGAGAAAAAAAGAACGCTTCAAGATTAAGAATTATTAAAAGAAAGACCAATAAAAAACATAAAAAACAAGAACTATAGTTTGTTTTCTTTCCTTATCTATGATAAAATTGTTGGGAAGGTGAACAGCATGAACTTTATAAAAGGCAAAATACGAGCAACAATTTATCAAAATGAAAATGGTTTTTTTGTAGGAACATTTCGCATAAAAGAAACAAACGAAGAAGACATGAAAGAAATGATAAACAAAACGATTACCATAACAGGTACAATTCTAGACCCAAATGAGGAGGAAACTTATATTTTATATGGAGAATATGGACGTCATGATCGTTTTGGATTTCAATATAAAATAAATAACTACGAAAAAGAACGACCTTCCAATAAAGATGCTGTGGTAGAATTCTTATCGAGTTCTTTGATAAAAGGTTGCGGAGAAAAAACAGCTAGAAAAATTGTGGAAACCTTAGGAGAAAAAGCAATAGATTTAATAAAAGAAAATAAAAATAACTTACTTTTGGTTCCAGACATGACGGAAAAAAGAAGAGATACCATTTATGCATCCATTCTCGCTCACTCCTCAAGCGATGACTTAATCATCGAATTAAAATCTTTTGGATTTTCTGTTGGAGAAGCAACTAAAATCATAAGAAAATACAAAGAAAAAGCCAAAGAATTCTTACATGAAAATTTATATCTATTTAAAAAAATCATTGACTTTAATAAACTAGACTATATTTATACTACCCATTTTGATAAAGAAAGTAAAATACGTAAAAAAGAGTGTATTCTAGAAACGATGAAACGAATCAGTGATACATCAGGAGATATTTATTACGAAAAAGAAACGATTTATGATGCCTTGAAAAATCATTTTAAAATTATTTTAGAAGGAGAAGAATACGAAGAATTACTAGAGGAACTTGCCCATACAAGACATATTGTGGTATTAAAAGAAAAATATTATTTATTAGAAAACTATGAAAGAGAACACGACATAACAAAAAATTTAGAAGCTATAATGGCTTTACCCAAAAAAGAACTTGACAATTTTGATAGTAGTATAAAAAAATTAGAAGAGAGTTTAAATGTATCTTACAATTTAGAACAGAAAAAAGCGATTAGAAATGCTTTAGAAAATAGAGTATCCATTATTTCAGGAGGTCCAGGGACAGGAAAAACAACAATTATTAATGCCATTACGAAGTTATATATTGAAATTTATAAATTGTCTCCCATTGATTGTATTACAAGTATTGCTCTTTTAGCACCAACAGGACGTGCAAGTAAAAAATTAGCAGAATCAACCCATTTACCAGCCATGACAATTCATCGTTATTTAAAATGGAACAAAGACACCAATGATTTTGCTATCAATACATACAATAAAAATTATCATCGTTTAATTATTGTAGATGAAGTAAGTATGATTGATACATTTTTATTTGATTCCCTCTTAAAAGGATTAGATGCAAGTATTCAGCTTATTTTAGTAGGAGACACCTTTCAACTGCCAAGTGTCGGAGCAGGACTAATACTAAACGATTTGGTAGCTTCCAACCTTTTTTCCCATAACCCATTAGAAAGAATTTATCGTCAAAGTGAAAATTCTTATATTGCTTATTTAGCAAAAGAAATAAAAGAACACAATCTAAGCGATAATTTCACAGAAAAAAAAGACGATTACAATTTCTTTTTAACAGAAAGCAAAGAGATAACCAAAATGATTACAGAAATTTGTAAAAGAAGTATAGACAAAGGTTTAAAAGTCGATGATATACAAATACTTGCACCCATGTATAAGGGAGAAAATGGAATTGATAACTTAAATCTGCAACTTCAAGAGCTTTTTAATCCTCCCAAGAACAATTTAAAAGAATTAAAATATGGATTTGTTACCTATCGCGAGAATGATAAAGTACTACAATTGGCCAATAATCCAGATTGTAACGTTTATAATGGAGATATTGGTTATATAAAGTCGATAGAAACCCGTTTTAATCCAAGAAAAAAAGAAGTTGTTTTGATTGATTTTGATGGCAATTATGTAGAATACCAAAAAGAAGATTTACATATGATAAAACATGCTTATGCAATAACGATTCATAAAAGTCAAGGGAGCGAATTTCCTCATGTCATTTTACCCATTAGTAAAAATTATTATAAAATGCTTTACAATAAACTAATATATACTGGAGTATCAAGAGCCAAGAAAAGTTTAGTAATAGTAGGAGAAAAAAATGCCTTTTTAATGGCTATGAATAACGATTATTCTAGCAATCGAAAAACCACCTTGAAAGAAGTTTTACTGCATAATTTATAATATTTCTTCCATACTACTATTAAGGAAGTGATTTTATGAAAAAAATGATGTTAGCTACAACAGTAGGAATGGCTTGTGGTGCTGGACTTGCTACCTATGTATTAACAAATAAAAGCACAAAGAAAAATGCTGATAAATTATTAAATACAATGATGGATGAAGCAAATCATATGATAAAAGCCAAAAACAATTAGAGAAGAGTAATCTTCTTTTTTTTATAGTCCAAAATCTTTTATGATATTGCTGTTTTTTTATACTTCTTTTATTTATATTTAGAGAAAACATTATTAATTTTATTTATACTATTTCTTATTGCAAAGTTGTATCTGAATGTGCAAAACCATCAAAAAACAAAGAATGGAGATATTTATTCATACCAGCCAGTAAGATTAAAGAAACAACCACATGGAAGTATTTAATAAGTAACTATACAGAAGAATAGAAAGATACATAGAGCAAAAAAAGAAATGGAGTATATTTACTTTTCTTAAATAATTATAATATAACTTTTATAAGTAGAAAATTTTTTCAAACTAAAAGGATAGCAAGAAAAAAATGACTTCTTTTTAAAACTAAAAAATGGTATAATTTTCCGTAGGTGGGTAAAATGAAACGCAGTGAAATAGACAAAGAAAAACTAAGTCCTGGAATGCGCCAGTACTATGATATAAAAGAAGAATATAAAGAAGAACTTTTATTCTTTCGCTTAGGAGATTTTTACGAACTTTTTTTTGAAGATGGCGAAACAGCAGCACGTGAATTAGAACTAACTCTAACAAGCAAAAACGCTGGTTTAGAAGAGCGTATTCCTATGTGTGGAGTTCCATTTCATTCAGTAAAACCCTATATTGAAAAATTAGTAAATAAAGGCTACAAGGTAGCAATCTGCGAACAACTAGAAGATGCCAAAAATTCAAAAGGAATGGTAAAACGTGGTGTTGTTCAGGTCATTAGCAAAGGAACCATTATTGATTCCGACCTATTAAATGAACATGACAACAATTACATAGCAAGTATTCTAGATTTTTCCTATACCTATGTTTTGTGCTACGCAGATATTTCAACAGGTAGTTTAAATATAATGAATGTAGAACATAAAAAAGAAAAACTTTTAAATGAAATTTTAAATTTAAAAATCAAAGAAGTACTATTAAAAGACAACGAAGATACCGAGTTTATTGGCCTTTTAAAAGCAACATATGGAATAGAAGTCTCTATTTCACCTACAACTTCTTTAGAAGGATACGAAGAGCTTTTAAACTCTATAGAAGATATTCGATTTAAAGAAGGAGTAAAACATTTACTTTACTATCTAATCATAAAAGAATTAAAAGATGTGTCTCATATAAAAAATGTCAATGTAATTCATAAAGAAGATTATCTAGAAATGGACGTTCATACCATCAGAAATTTAGAACTTGTAGAAACACTACGTTTAAAAGAAAGAACCTATTCTTTGATTTGGCTTTTAGATAAAACAAAAACCAGTATGGGAAGTAGAAAGCTAAAAGATTATTTGATGCACCCCTTAAAAGATATAGATAAAATTAAAGAACGCTATGATAAAATTACAACATTAAATAATGAATTTATACTAAAAGATGAACTAAGGGAATCGTTATATGAAATATACGATATAGAGCGTTTATGTGGGAAAATAGCCTGTGGAAATGCCAATGCACGTGATTTATTGCAATTAAAAAATAGTTTAAAAGTTCTTCCTAAAATAAAAGAAGAAATAGAAAAACTTCATTTTTCTTATCAAATAAACGAACATAAATCGCTTTTCAATTTATTAGAAGAATCTATTTATGAAAATCCTCCCACAACATTAAAAGAAGGCTTCTTAATTAAGGAAGGGTACAATAAAGAATTAGATGAACTAAAAGAAATTCGTAGTGGTGGAAAAACTTTTATTGCAGAATTTGAATCCAAATTAAAAGAAGAAACTGGTATAAAAAATTTAAAAGTAGGATACAACAAAGTATTTGGCTATTTCATCGAAATTTCCAAAGGGCAAGTAAAAGAAGTCAAAGAAAACTTTAATTGGGAACGAAGACAAACCCTTACTAATTGTGAACGTTTTATTTCTCCAAAATTAAAAGAAAAAGAAGCACTTATTTTAAATGCCGAAGAAAAAATAATAGAAATAGAATACAATCTATTTATCGAAATCAAAGACAAAATAAAAAAAGAATTAATTGCTTTAAAAGATACAGCAGAAATAATTAGTGAATTGGATGCCTTATGTAGTCTAGCTGTCTGTGCAGAAGAATATAATTTGGTAAGACCAGAGTTAAATGAAAACCATACGATTGAAATAAAAGAAGGATTTCATCCTGTAATTTTAAAAGTAAGTGCCAATACCTATGTAAGAAACGATTGCAAAATGGATAAAGAGATTCAAACTCTTCTAATTACAGGTCCTAATATGAGTGGGAAATCAACCTATATGAGGCAATTGGCAATTATCATTATCATGGCACAAATGGGTTCTTTTGTTCCTGCATCATTCGCTAATGTACCCATTATCGACAAAATATTCACTAGAATTGGGGCAAGTGATGATTTGGTAAGTGGAGAATCAACATTTATGGTAGAAATGAATGAAGCTAGAAATGCGATAGTAAATGCCACAGAAAACAGTTTAATACTATTTGATGAATTAGGAAGAGGTACAGCAACATATGATGGAATGAGCTTAGCACAAGCCATTTTAGAATACGTAAACAAATACATAAAATGTAAAACTTTATTTTCAACCCATTATCACGAACTAACAGCACTAGAAAAAGAACTTTCTTGTATCAAAAATATTCACGTTGCAGCCCATGAAGAGAATGGAACCATCACTTTCCTCCATAAAATAAAAGAGGGAGCAGTAGACAAATCGTATGGAATACATGTTGCACGTCTTGCTGGTATGCCAGAAGAATTAATAACTCGTGCAAATGAAATATTATATAGATATGAAAACAAGAAAAAAGAAAAAACAGATGACAATGTGCAACTAGCAATGGTCTTTGATGAACAAAAAAAAGAAGACAAAATAAAAGAACAACTAGAAAAAATCAATCCACTTCACTTAACACCTATGGAGGCTATGAATAAATTGTATGAACTAAAAGAATTGCTAGCAAGCGAAAAATAATAACGAAAAAGGAGGGTATAATGTCAGAAGAAACAATTACTCTATCAAGTTTTATTTACGAAAAATTAAACAAGCAAAGCCTAAATTTAGAAAATCCCTTGAAACAAGCAGCAGTGCATTATTTACTAATAAAAAATATAATTACAATTTTTGGAACAGAGAAATTTCTAAGCGATGAAATTGAGACAGTCATAATAGAAAATGAAAATCAAAAATACGCAACTCTCGTTATAGAACATGAAGGAAAAAAATACCAAGTAAAAACAACCAAGGATAATAGTATCATTCTTGCATCTGATACAACTATTCCCTTATTTGATATAAATATTAAAAGTGATGTCATCAAAAACAAATTAATGTACGAAAGAGAAGAAACAATTTTAGAGGAACAAGAAATATATTATATTTTAAAACGCTACTATTACCAAAAAACAATTTTTAAAGAAAAAGGAATTACCAAAAAAGCCTTTTTACTACAACCGACCAATTTTTCTCATCGAGGATTAGAACAATTTGAACTTATAGATGAATTTGGACAAGAAGAAGAGTCTGTATATTGGCTAGAAAGACTTGTAAAAAATATAAAGAAAAACAATTTAAGAGAAATTCCTTATGGGGAAGACGAAGTAGAAAATTTAGTAGAAATATTTGCCTGTTTAGAAGAAGAATGCGAAAACAAAGAGTACAAAAGAAAAAGAACAATAAACTTTTTGAAAAAATAAAGGAAAGTGAGTCACTTCCAAAATAAATCTAGTTCGAATTAAAACTAGGTTTTTTTTTCTTCCTATGATATAATGAACGTGGTGATTTTTATGGTACTAAAAAGAAGTGATTTAAGAGAAAAATGTATGATTATTTTATACCAATACAAACTTTTAAAAGAAACCAAGCTAGACGTATCCATAGAAGAAATTATAAAAGACAATATAGAAATCGAAAACGAATTTGTAAAAGACATTGTTTATGGAGTCATTACGCACGAAGAGGAATTAAATGAACTTGCGAATAAATACATCAAAGATTGGACAATTGATCGTTTAGATAAGACAGGTGCATCCATTCTTCGTATGGCTTTATTTGAACTAAAATTTACAGATACCCCAGAAGTTGTTGTAATAAACGAGGCCATTGAACTTGCCAAAAAATATAGCGACGATTCTGTTAGAAAAATCATCAACGCTGTACTAGACAAAATAATCAAAGAATAAACGAGAAAGGGTGATAATTTTGTTAGATACCCAAGAAAAATATCTAAAAATAAGTGCTTTAAATGAATATATCAAAAGTATGTTTGAAGAAAATACTTTTCTTCGTAAAATCTATCTAAAAGGAGAAATATCCAATTTCAAAAACCATACAAGAGGGCATCTTTATTTCACACTAAAAGATGAAACCTCAAGAATCAGTGCTGTCATGTTTTATAGTAGTGCTGTAAAACTAAGTTTCAAACCAGAAGATGGGCAAAATGTTTTAGTATCGGGACGTATTTCTTGCTACCCTGCACAAGGAACGTACCAAATTTATGTAGACACAATGGAACCAGACGGGTTAGGAAATTTGTATATCGAATACGAAAAACTAAAAAAGAAACTAGCTATTGAAGGATTATTTGACGAAAAATACAAAAAGCCAATCCCAAAGTACCCCAAGAAAATTGGAATTATCACAGCCTCTACAGGGGCAGCCATTAGAGATATTTTAAGCACCATAAAAAGAAGATTTCCCATTTGTGAAACCATCTTATTTCCAGCACTTGTCCAAGGAGCCCAAGCAGCTCCAGATATTGTGCGTCAAATAAAAAAAGCCAATGAATACGATTTGGACGTGATTATCTGTGGTCGTGGGGGAGGATCCATTGAAGACTTATGGGCATTTAACGAAGAAATAGTAGCGAGAGCCATATTTGCATCAAAAATACCAATCATTAGTGCAGTAGGACATGAAGTTGATTTTACCATTGCAGACTTTGTAGCAGACTTACGTGCCCCAACACCAACGGGAGCAGCAGAAATGGCAGTACCAACAAAGTTAGATACAATCAATTTAATTAACGAAAAGAAAATGAGATTAAATCGGGCAATCAATAACGAGATAAGACAAAAAACAACCAAAATAGAAACGATAAAAAATAGTTTTATCTTAAAAAATCCGATGTCTCTTTATGAAATCAAAGAACAAAAACTAGATACTTTAGTAGATCAAATCAATACACTAATTAAAAATAAACTAACCTATAGTGAAAATCGTTTAGAACACATTCGTTCCAATTACATATTAAAAGAACCACTAAGAATGTACGAAAAAAGTAAAAACAATATCCAAAACAAAGGATTAAAAGCAACCAATCTCATAAAAGGAATACTAGAGAAAAATATTCATAAAGAGGAACTCTTAAGAAACACACTAAAACTAATAAACCCTCTAAACATACTAGACAAAGGATACAGTTTGGTCGAAAAAGATGGCAAAATTATTAAAGATAACAAAGAGATTGAAATAGAAGATAAAATAAGAATAAAATTAAGTAAAGGTGAAATCACTGCGATAGTAAAGGAGAAAAAAGAATGGAAAATTTAAGCTTTGAAAAATCTTTAGAAAAATTAGAAACAATTGTACATGAACTAGAAAGTGGAAACATCGAACTAGAGAGTGCAATTGATAAATATACAGAGGCAATGAAACTAGTGAAAGATTGTAGTGAAAAACTAAATCAAGCCACCGAAAAAGTAAACAAAATTTTAACCGAAAATGGAAGTCTTGTTGACTTTGACATAGAAAATAACGAAGAATAATACTTAAGTATTTTACAAAAATAAAAAAACTTGATAAAATAAACCCATAAAACAAAGACGAAGGAATATTATAAAGTAAAGCATAGAAAGTGAGCTTGGAAAGTGAGAACAAGTTATGAGACTCTATAATTCCTACCTTCTGAGTGAAATGTAAACATTTCCGGTGAAAAGCCGTTATAAAAATGAAGTAAACAAAAGGATGGCACCGTCAATTTGACTCCTTGGGCTATCCTTTTTTTAGTTAATAAAGAATAAAATAATAGAAAGAAAGTGAAGGAAAATGAAATTAAGTAAATTAAACATTAAAAAAATCAATTCAAATCATATTGATACCAATTATGCAGGGCAAGACATACTAATGAAACTAGGAGAACTATACCAATTTGAAAGTGGAATTTATGGATATGGAAATTTATGGACAAAATTAGAAAGAATTGTGGAAAATATCATTATAGAAGAATTAGACAAAAGTGGGTGCATTCAAGTAGAATTCCCTAAACTACAGCCTAAAAAAATTTGGGATCAATCCAATAGATGGAATATGTACACAAAAGAAGGAGACATCATGTTTACTTTAGAAAACAATCTAGGAGAATATGGACTTGCACCAACCGCAGAAGAATGTGCGACCCTTTTTGGAGCCAACCGCTTACTTTCCTATAAAAACTTACCAACGGTATACTACCAAATCGGCGAAAAATTTAGAAAAGAAATGCGTACAAGAGGGTACCTATTTCGTCCAAGAACGTTTGTAATGATGGACGCTTATTCATTCGACAAAACCGAAGAAGATATGAAAAAAACATACAACGAAATGCACCAAGTATACCTAAACATTTTTAAAAGACTAAATATTCCTATCATACCTACAGTAAGCGATAATGGAGTAATCGGAGGAAAAGTAGCTGAAGAATTCCAAGCCGTAACCGATTTGGGAGAAGATAAAATTTTATACGATGAAACCCAAAATATTGGAATTAACAGTGAAGTATTAGAATTTGAAAACAAAGAAGAGTATTTGAAACAACTAAACATAAAAGATATAAATAGCTTAAAAGAATACAATGCAGTAGAATTAGGAAACAACTTTCAATTAGGCACAAAATATTCTGAAAGCATGAAACTCTATTATAAAGACGAAAAAGGAGAAGACAAGCCATATTATATGGGCTGTTATGGAATTGGACTGGGAAGAATAATCGCTTGTATTATTGAAAACAATGTAATGAAAGAAGACGGGAAAATAAAAGGATTCGTCTTGCCTTATGATATAGCCCCTTACAAAGTACAAATCATCTATAACGAAACCAACAAAGAAGAAGGAGAAAAATTGTATAATTATCTAATGGAACATAACATCCAAGCCATATTAGATGATAGAGAAAATCTATCTATCGGAAATAGAATTAATGATGTTTATATACTAGGAACTCCCAAAATGATTATACTAGGTAACCAATTTGATAAAGAAAACTATTGTATCGAAGATACAAAAACCAAAGAGAAAAAAATAGTAAAAATAGACAACATTTTAGAAGAATTCTAATGCCAAACAAATTGAAATTTCTTTACTTTTGCTAAACTATAGAAGTATAATAAGGAACGTTGGAGTGAAAAAATATGAATAAAATTCTTTAATAGACAAAGAAAAGGAAAGAGTAGATATTTCAAGCCAAAAAATAGCAATGAAACTAAGAAAATACCAATATAACATCGAATGTTTAATAAAGGAAGATGTTGTGGAGGGGTTAGAATCCGATTTAGACGAAAAAAAAAGAAATAGAGAATGTTATAGAAGAAAGGCAAATGATTTAAAGTTAAGTGCAAAAGAGCTAAAAAAATCTTGGAAAAAGTTTACGATGATTATTTTAGGAATAATGGTCGGTCTTCCAATATACTTAAGCCTTATTATACCTATTTTTGATTTAATTAACTTTGGAATATTGAAAATCAGTTATCATATCATAAAGAGTGCATTTCTTACAGGGTGCTGTGGTGATATTATGATTTTAATACTATATGGAGTATGGTTAATTTCTCCAGATTCTGTTTTGTGCAAAATTAAAAGATTAAAAAAAGAAAAAGAGGAATTTGAAAAAAGCATTGAAAAAACAGATTTAGAAATTGCGGCTTTAGTACAAATCATAACCAAAAATAAAGCAGAACTAGACGAATTAAGAGAGCAAAAAGAAAAGAACAATATAGATAGGATGCCAATAGATGTACAACAAATATCATATCGTGAAGCATTAGAACAAGAATTATCCTATCTAACGCAATTACAACAAGATACTAAGGCAGACGAGCAAGAAGAAACAGAAAAAAATAGCTCTATTTTAGGCAGATTTAAAAAGAAAAAAAGATAGATAAAATACTAGCAATATTTGGTAGGTTCCAAATATTGTTTTTATTTAAAAAAAGACTTAAACCATACTAGAAATAGTGAGGTTGATAAAATGAAAAAATTAAAAATTATAATGATTACAATGCTTTTATTAATACCAAATGGAGTCTTTGCCTACTCAAATAAAATCATCATAGGTGGAGAAAACATTGGGATTAATATCCAGAGTGATGGAGTCTTAGTGGTGGGATTCTATAAAGTAAATGGAAGTGATGTAAAAAGTAATCCAGCAATTCAAGTAGGAGATTACATAAAAAAAGTAGGAAATACAGAAGTATCTACCATTAACGAACTAACAAATTCCATTGAAAAAAATATGAGCGATGGAAAAGTAACCTTAACCATAAATCGGGAAGGAAAAGAAATGACTACCACATTAACGCTTGTAGAACAAGATAAAGTATACAAAACAGGTCTTTATGTAAAAGATAGTATTACAGGAATTGGAACATTAACTTATATAGACCCAGAAAGCAAAATATTCGGATCATTAGGTCACGAGATTATAGAAGCAAACTCTAATACAAGAATTGAAGTAAAAACAGGAACCATTTTTAATAGTACCATTACAGGAATCAATAAAAGTAGTGATGGCGACCCAGGAGAAAAGAAAGCTAATTTTAAAACAACAGATGTCTATGGTACAATTTCTAAAAATACCCAATATGGTTTATTTGGAAACTATACAGCGGGACTGCCAGACAATCAAGTATTAGAAGTCGCACAGCCTGACGAAATTAAAGCAGGTAAAGCAACAATTCTAACTGTACTGGATGGTAGTGAAGTAAAAGAATATGAAATTAATATTACAAAAATTAATGAATACAATAAAATAAAAAATCTATATTTCGAAATAAATGACCAAGAACTACTTGAC
>CAQBKK010000003.1 GCA_948760655.1 uncultured Bacilli bacterium
CTGGGATAGTCCCTTTTAACACATTGAATTCTTTTTCTTCTTCATACAAAGCATAGGTTCTATATAAAGTGATAGCTCCAAGTACCGCTAGTATTCCTACAATAGAACCTATAATCATTTTCTTTTGTTTTTGGTTTTTGTTAAACCTTTCTAAACCTTCTGGGTTTCCTTTACTTAATGTACCCCCCCCCCAGAAGACTTTTTCTGGTTGGGAGGTTTTTTCCTATTTTTTTCATTTCTTTTCCTCCTCTATTATAGTCATTATTCTATCATAATAAACTAAAATTTGCTATTGTTTTTTTACTTCAATTTTTTTATAATAAAAATGTAAGTGTTACCAATTTGGATAACGCCTTACATTGTTTTTTTGAAGACGCTATGCCTTTATCATGTAATTTATTATGTGGTTTTGGTCTAGCGTCTGTTTTTTATATTAGTCGATGCAATGCAACAACTAACATAACTATAATTACTAAAAGAATATATACAATTCTTTGCATATGTTCTTTGTTCATAACTTCTTCACCTCCTACTTTTCAAAACCCCCTGATTTAAAAATCTTCGTGTTTTTACTCGTAGAATTTAAAGTAGTAAGGCGCCACCTCTTTGGTAACACGGTTCACTATTATAAACGAAATGTTCTCCCTTTCTAAGAAAAAACGTTCATCAAATATCGACAGTTTTTTACACTAAAAAAGCTTAACCATAACGATTAAACTTTTTATTTTTCTTCTAAAACAGCTTTAATTCTTCTTACACCAGCGCTACTTGCTTCTTCTTTTTTTATTTTAAATGTTCCTAGAACACTTGTATTTTCTACATGAGGTCCTCCACAAAGTTCTTTGGATACTTCTCCTATTGAATAAACGGTTACAATATCAGGATACTTTTCTATAAACATGCATTCAGCACCTGATTTTATTGCTTCTTCTTTTTTCATTTCTTCTACGGTTACAGGAATTCCTTCTTGAATCCATTGGTTCACCAATTTTTCTGTTTCTTGTTTTTCTTCATCGCTTAATTTATGGTCACAACTAAAATCAAAACGCATTCTCTCACTCGTAATATTACTTCCCTTTTGATGAACGTCTGCACCTATTACTACTTTTAAGGCAGCATTTAGTAAATGGGTTGCAGTATGGTATTTTGTTTCCACTTCGCTATTCCCAGCAAGTCCTCCTTTAAATTTCCCTTGAGAGGCTGTCCTAGATAATTCTTGATGCTCTTTGAATTTTTCATTAAATCCTGCTGTATCTACTTTTAAACCTAGCTCAGTTGCTAACTCTTCTGTAAGTTCAATAGGAAAACCATATGTATCGTATAAATGAAAGGCTGTAATAGCATCAATATCTTCTTTATTTCGAGTGGCTTTCTCAAATTCTCGCAATCCTTTTTCTAGTGTGCGATTAAACTTTTCTTTTTCATTCTTTAAAACTTCTAAAACAACGTTTTCGTTATCTTCTAGCTCTTTATAATATTTTTTGTATTTATTTAAAATAATCGTGGCAATTTGTTTTTCCCAATCACTATTTATATCTATACCAAGTCGTTTGGCATGACGAATTGCTCTTCTTATAAGTCTCCTTAAAATATAGCCTTGATCGGTATTGCTAGGGCGAATACCTGCTGGGTCGGCGCTAATAAATACAGCGGTACGAATATGATCAGCAATTATTCTCATACTTTTTTCATTACCTTCGTAAGGAAGGCTTGAAATCGTAGAGATTGTTTCAATCACATCTTTCCAAATACTTGATTTGTAATTGTCGTCGACTCCTTCTAATATAGAAACTGTTCTTTCTACCCCCATACCTGTATCTACATTTTTCTTTGGAAGTTCTGTTATACCACCATCTTCGTCTTTATAAAACTCCATAAAAACATTGTTCCAAATTTCTACCCAACGATTATCTTCTGGGTCAAAAACTTTTGGAATTTCTTCTTTACTTCTCCAGTAAAAAATTTCGGTATCGGGTCCACATGGCCCAGATTCTCCAGCAATCCAAAAATTATCTTCTACTGTTTTAGCAATTCTTACATCAGGTATCCCTAACTCTCGCCATTTATTATAACTTTCTTCATCAAATGGAATCGAATCACTTCCCGCATAAACAGTCACTGCTAATTTTTCTTTAGGAATATGTAAAACTTCGGTTAAAAACTCAAAGCTCCAAGCAATACTTTCGTTCTTAAAATAATCTCCTAGACTCCAGTTGCCTAACATTTCAAAAAAAGTTTGGTGCGTTGAATCTCCTATAATATCTAAATCATTGGTACGAATACATTTTTGGTAATCACACAATCTTGTTCCATAAGGATGTGTCTGCCCTGTTAAATACGGAATTAATGGTTGCATTCCTGCTACATTAAATAATACCGATGGGTCATTTTCTGGTACTACTGGAGCACTTGGTATTTGTTTATGTCCTTTACTTACAAAAAAATCAATATATAAATCTTTTAAATTCATTTTTTTCTCTCCTTCTTTTTTCTCATTTCTTTTTTAGTTACAATTGTATTTTTCTCATTTGCATACGATTTTCCCACTATCAAATCAAGGATTTTACTATTTCTTTAGCAATTGATTCTATTCCTTCTTTATTCTCATCATTTACATTATAATCAAAGCCAGTGTAATTTTCTAACTCCGTTTCTGTAATATGATTTTTTTCTTCTTCTGTTAAGTTATAGTCACGAAAATGGTTGTTTACTTTTATGGTAATGATTTCTTTGTATTTTATTTTTATATCTTCTATTTCTCTTCTTAAACGCACATCACTTATGACTACTAAATCAAAATATTCTTCATAAATTCGAAAATCTTCTAATATTCTTCTTGTAAAAAAATGTTCATCTTTCCATTCCTCTCGTATTTTAGAACCTATATCTTGTAAAAATTTACGAGGTTTCTTAGCACGATTCCCATCATACCCAAGAATTTCTTTGGCATACATTTTAATATATTTACTGTATTCGGTTTGTAATGCACGCACTCCTTTTTCTTTTGTGAAAGTTATTATTCTTTCTCCTAAATATGTTTTTCCACTTCCCGCTCGTCCTGCTATGAGTATAATTTTCATAAGTCTCTCCTTTCTAAAATAAAAAATACCACAAATTGTCCTTGTAAGGAGCAATTCTGCGGTACCATCCTTTAGTTTACTTAATTTATTGATAACGAGTTTCCCCGATTAATCTCAGACAAGTAGCATTTTTTAAAAATTTCAATGCAAGAATTCCACCCAGCTCTTACTCTCTATAAAATACTTTTTTTAAAACCTCTTCTCTTACAAACGATTAATTATTTGGAAAAATTGAATATTTACTTCTAACAAATTCCCATATTACTTTTAATAATGCAATACAAGGCGTTGCTAAAATCATTCCTACTATACCAAAGAAATGTCCAAAAAGCAATAGTCCTATCATAATCGTTACAGGGTGTAATTTCATTGTTTTACTCATAACAATTGGTTGTAAAATAAAGTTTTCTACACATTGAACAATTATACAAATAATAAGAATCATTACTCCAATGAATGTATTTTGACTAAACCCAATAACAACTGCAACCGCACCACCGATATATGGACCTATATAAGGAATTAAATCTGTAATTCCACAGAAAAGTCCAAACAAAAGTGGAGCTTGTAAACCAACTATTGCAAAGCCAATGGAATCACAAACAAATACCATTGTAGCAATTAAAAGGGTTCCGTTTACACTTTTTCTTACTTCTCCACCAATATTGTTAAGTAACACTTGTGCCTCAAACTGACGTTTTTTAGGAAGAAGATTTAAAAAATGTTTACTAATGGCATCAAAATCAAATAACATATACAGTCCGATAAATAATCCTAGACCAATCGTTACCATGCTTGAGAATAAATTGACTAATAGATTTAAAACCGTTGTTGGGAAAGTGGTTGTAAATTCTGCTACTTTTAATTCTAATGTTGCCATTACATTATTTTTGATTGTATTTACATCCATGCCTTCTACTTTTGAGAATTTTAAGAAAAAGTTATTAATTGTTTCTTTTATTTCTCCAAAAATACTTGGGATGTTACTAATTAATTCATTGATTTGGGTATAAATGGTTGGTACAAGTACTCTTAAAAATACAAAAATCACTGCTATAAAAATAGCATAGATTAAAATAGAGCCATAAATTCTTGGTATTCCTTTGCTTTCTAATTTTTTTACTATAGGATTAAATAACCAAGCAATCACAAATCCAATGAATAATGGAGATAATACTCCTAGAAAACTTAAAACAAATTTCAACACTCCTAATTCTTTTATTAAAAATACACATACAGATACAATACTTGCTAGTAACAAAAAGTAAAACAAATGTAATATTTTTGATGACATACTAACAACTTCATTGATTCCTTCAATATTTAATTCTTTTTTCTTTTTTTCCATTAAACTTCTATCCTTTCTTGCACCACTTCACCGTCTAAACTAAAACTTTTACCAGTATTTATTTTTATAGGTACTATTTTACCAATTAAATCTTTACTTCCATTAATATTTATTAGTTTCATAGTATCAGTATACCCATATATTTTATTTTTATCTTTTTCATTTTCTCCTAAAATAAGGACTGGAACAATTTTTCCTTCTAATTTCTTATTGTTTTCTAAGGAATACTGGTTCACTAGTTCAT
Organism: uncultured Bacilli bacterium; assembly: GCA_948760655.1. The sequence continues at coordinate 4,673 of CAQBKK010000003.1, forward strand.
TGAGTCTTTGTAGTCTTTTTTCTTTTTCTTCTAATGTTACTGTATCTTTTATTAAACTTGCTGGTGTTCCTTCGCGTGGACTGTAAATAAAAGTAAACGCTGAATCAAACTGACAGGTATTTACTACCTCCAAGGTTTCTAAAAAATCACTTTCTGTTTCGTTTGGAAATCCTACAATAATATCGGTCGTAATACTACACGCAGGGATTTTTTCTTTAATTGAATGAAATAGTTTGATATATTCTTCTTTTGTATATCGTCTTCCCATTTTACGCAAAATTTCATTACTTCCGCTTTGTAGTGGCAAATGGATATAAGGCATAATGTTCTCATATTTTGCAATTACCTCAATCATTTCCTCTGTAAAATCCCAAGGATGACTAGTTACAAAACGAATTCTGTCTATTTTTGTTTTGGCAACACTTTCGAGTAAATCTTTAAAATTATACCCATACTCCAAATCTTTTCCATAAGCATTAACGTTTTGCCCAAGTAGAGTTATTTCTTTGTATCCTTGTTCTTTTAAGTCTTCTACTTCGCAAACAATATTTTCTATCTTTCTACTTCTTTGTTTTCCTCTTGTATAGGGAACAATACAATACGTACAAAATTTATCACATCCATACATGATATTTACCCAAGCGGTAATCTTAGAATCTCTACTATAGGGAATACCTTCGTAAACATCGCCTTCGATACTATATACTTCGATGTTTTGTTTGTTATTCTCCTGTTTTAAAATAAGTTCTGCTAGTTCACTAATATTGTGGGTACCAAAAACAATATCAACGTAAGGATGTTTTGTTTTTATTTCCTCGACAACATTCTCTTCCTGGCTCATACATCCTCCAATAGCAATTATGAGGTCTCTTTTTTCTCTTTTTAAATGTTTACAGCGTCCTAAATATCCAAACACTTTGTCATGGGCATTTTCTCTTATCGCACATGTATTTAATACTACAATATCACTCTCTTCTAAAACAAGAGTTTCGGTGTATCCCAAAAGTTCTAAATACTTTCTTATTTCTTCTGAGTCGTGCATATTCATTTGACAGCCATACGTTTTTAAAAAATATTTTTTACCAATAAATTTTTTAGGAATATCTAAATCTACTTCTATCTCTTTTACTTCTTTATTGGAACGCTTTCTGGCTTCTTTTAAATTGGGTAAATGCATGAATATCACTTCCTTCCCTTTTATTATAGCACGCTTAGTAGGATTTCTCTACTATTCACTACTCACTATTTACTATCACGTTAATTCTTCATATATTTTTCTTAATTCACTTACATCTCTTTTTTGTTTAAGTAATCGTCTTCTGGCGTTTTCACTTGCTTTACGAACCCCTTCTTCCGATGTTAAAGTTGGATATCTATGAGATTGTACAATCTCTTCTAATGTTTTTTTCTCTTTATATCCACAACGAGTTTCAAAAATTTCTTGATTTCTTTTGGATGGAATTTCAATCTTTATATATATCTCATTTGTTTGTTTTCTTAATAAATATTTTTCTACCAAATCAAGTTCTTCCTCTGTTTTTATTTTTAAAACATTACATTCCTTATCTTTCGGATTAAACGGGATTTCTAAATAAGAAGGAAGTAGAAAAAGAATGAAAAAAGACAGTTTACGTTCTGATAAAATTTCATCACAAAATACCCCTAATGTAAAAATAAGATGATAAATTTCTTCAAACAAGGAATAGAAGGAAATAGGAATTCCAGCAAATATATTTTCAAATTCTTGTACAGAAACAGAAGATACATTTTTTCGAAATAAAATATATTTTGTAAGGCATTTTAGCAATTTATGTTCTTCCCACCCAAAGTAATTACCCGTAGAAAAATCACTTGGCCATATGGATTTAGCTAAATATTCAAAAAAGAAAATTTTAAAAAAGTCTGAATAATATTTTATCCTCATTAATCCACCCTCAGATAGAAATTTGAACCAAATTTCAAAACTGGTAGCTATAATATCTTCCATATCGACGACACTAGATGAACAATAAATAGCTAAAGAAGACTTCAATTGTTCATATAAAACATACATTGTTCCAAAAATTAGAGTATCTTTTATTTCCTTTTTTTCTTCTTCGTTTTCACATTGAACCATTTTTAAATACAATTTTTTTGCTTCTTGTAAAGATAGCTGTTTATTCTTTTTGAATGGTTCATACCATTCTTCTAAAATCTTACTATTTTTTAACACGAAAAAATCCCCTCTTTTTATGGGAATTTATTCTACTAGAGGAAGCAAAAAATGTCAAATTTTAATTCTTATCCCTCATAAGTTTTAATACTGCAATTTGTTCTTTTCTCTTTTCTATTGCATTTGGAAATACTCGGAACGCTTTTAACCAAACAGCATTATAAAATGCAAGTTCTTTTTCATTCATTCTAGGCGGCATATCTTCTTTTACTCCATATTTTTTTGAATATATACCTACTCTTTTACTAGGAGCCAATTTTCCTTTTTTAGTTAACGTTTGCATCTCGAATGTTTTCATATACGTTTCGGAGTTAAGAGGTAATCTTAGCGTTCCATATAGGTTATTTTTATAATAATATTCAATATAAAATCCCTCTTTATTTGGAAGTTTTTCTACATATAAACGATTTTCATCCCACGTAACATATTCAAAAATTTCTCTTTCATAGCATGTTTTTAATAATTTTATTAGCATTTCGAAATTAATATAGGGTTCATTTCTTTTTCGTTGTAATTCTAAAACTTCTTTTCCTTTTCTTAAATATTCTCTATCATAGTCTATGGAAGATTTTATTTTTTCTTTACTTTTACCATTTCCCATTTTGAGCATTAAAGAACTCGTACTATGCAGTAAACTTAGAATTTCAGATTCTTTATCTACATTCGTAAGACGATATTCTTCTTTTAGTACTTCTTTATTCGTTATTCCTTTTATATGCATTACTTTTCCTATTGTATAAGATAGTGGAAAATTGGCATTTACATCTGCATCTTGCGACACTTCATAAATGGCTTTAAAAAACAAATGCTTTGTTTCTTTTTCTATGCTTTCTGCTGAAAAACCAGATTTGGCTATAACAATGTCATACTTCCCTAGATTTTCTATTTTTTCACACAAATCCAAAAACGTAACATTCCATCCTTGATTTTTAAGTCGCATTTCTAGAATAAGTTTATTTATTTCTAAAAAATAATCAACATATAAAATTTGTAAATCTTTTTTTGATACCTCCCAATCTTTTTCTTGTAAAAAAGCGAGTATTTGTTTACAAATTTGAGTATGATTTATAAATGGATGTTTTTCTCCATTTAAAATATACCATTTGGTTAGTTCTTCTGGTTTCTCTTCTTGGTAAATATCTACTTTATGCATTCTTACTTTTTTTAGAAGAAGTTCTTCTTTATAATCCATTTTATACTGATATAGTTCTACTCGCAAGATATTCTCTTTATTTTCCCATAATAAGTTTCTTAACTCTACATGGGTTATCCCTCTTTTGGCATGTTCAAAATAAACACTATATTCTTTTAATTTTTCTTTTTTATCTTTAAAATATTCATATGCGAAAGCTGGACTTTTAAACCAAGTAATTTTTTGAAATCCAAAACTTTTCATTTTATCATAATCTTCTTTTTCATGAGATACAAGAATTATATTTGTAAATCTTATTATGTATTCTTTTTTCATGGAGTCTCCTATTTTTATATTTTTCTTTCTAATTTAGTATACCAAAATTTATAACAAAAAAGAAGATTTTAGATCTCATAAATGAGAAAAAACCTTCTTTTTTTAACAATATTTATTTTTTAGGAATCAATTTATCTTTTCCACCCATATAAGGTTGTAAACTTTTGGGAATCAATACACTTCCATCTTCCTGTAAGTTATTTTCTAAGAATGCTATTAACATACGAGGTGGGGCAATAACGGTATTATTTAAAGTATGGGCATATACTTTTTCTCCATCACTATTTTTATAACGTATTCCAAGACGTCTTGCTTGGGCATCCGTTAAATTTGAACAAGAACACACTTCAAAATATTTTTGTTGTCTTGGACTCCAAGCTTCAATATCACAAGAACGATATTTTAAATCTGCTAAGTCTCCGCTACAACATACAAGCTTACGAACTGGAATATCTAAACTTCTAAATAACTCAATAGAATATCCAGCCATTTTCTCGTACCAAGCATCACTCTCTTCTGGTTTACAAATCACTACCATTTCTTGTTTTTCAAATTGATGAATGCGGTAAACACCACGTTCTTCTATTCCATGCGCTCCTACCTCTTTACGAAAACAAGGTGAATAAGAAGTCATCGTAATAGGAAGTTCACTTTCCTTTAAAATTTGATCTTTAAACTTAGCAATCATTGAGTGTTCACTTGTACCAATCAAATACAAATCTTCCCCTTCTATTTTATACATCATGGCATCCTTTTCTTCAAAAGACATAACTCCATCAACAGCATCACCATGAATCATAAAGGGAGGAATACAATACGTAAATCCTTTTTCAATCATAAAATCTCTTGCGTAAGCTAAAACAGCAGAATGAAGTCTTGCAATATCTCCCATTAAGTAATAAAAACCATTCCCACTAACTCTTCCTGCTGCTTCTTTATCTAAACCATTAAAGGAAGCCATTATATCACTATGATAAGGAATATCAAAAGAAGGCACAACTGCTTCTCCAAATCTCTCTTCTTCTACATTTTTAGAATCATCTTCTCCAATAGGAACATCACTTGCAATAATATTGGGAATGAGCATCATTTTATTTTTAATTTCTTCTCTTAAAACATTTTCTTGTTCTTCTAAAGCAGCAATCTCACTTTTCATTTCAGTTACTTTACTTTTTAATTCTTCAGCATCACTCGTCTTTTTCTCTTGCATCAAAATACCAATTTCTTTACTCATTTTATTGCATTCACTTTTTAAAGTATCATTTTTAGTTTGCGTTTCACGAAGCATTCTATCTTTTTCTCGAACTTCATCTACTAAACTATTTTTATGTTCTTGAAATTTCTTTTTGTTATTCTCTTTTACGAGTTCGGGATTTTCTCTTATTAATTTAATATCTATCATTTTTTCTTGCTCCTTTTTCGTTCTAATTTTACTTCTTCAATACGTTCTTCAAATAAGGGGATATAAGGAATGTACTTGGTCTGTGCTTTATGCTTTGCATCTGGTGGCAAATTTTTCGTACGTTTTTCACTCTGATTATTTAACATATCTTTTAATTTTGTTTTTAAAACCCTTAGGCTATTCGAAGGTAAAACCCTTTTTCTAATATAGCTATCATAGGTAGGATAAAGTTCTTTATCTCTAGTTAAAATACTAACATCTTGGACGATACTTTCAGGAAATTTAAAAATATAACGTAAACTATCTAAAGTCAAATATCCGTCTTCTACGACGTCATGCAATAGACCAACAACTTTTTCATTTTTGAAATCCAAAGCATCTGAAACAGATAGTAAATGCCATGACTGAGGATTATTAGAGCGATCGGTTCTTTCCGCATAAATTCTTCCAATAATTACGAATGCTCTCCAATAAAGATCTGAAATATTGGCAATATATTGAATTTCATTATCAGTAAACCAACGTTTGACTGCAATAGAATCAATCATCCCACTAGGAATTCCTATACGTTTCAATTCTTTTAAAGAGATTTTTTCTTTACAATCTTCCGTTATTTTTGGATTTGTTTCCTTACTAAAAAGCTCAATACAAACTTGTTCTATTTCTGAAATTTCAAAAGGAATTTCATCCAACTCTACTTTTTTATTTTTCTCTTTACATTCTAGGATAAATGTCTTTAAATCCTCTAATCTTTTTTCCTTTTCTATAACTCCCATATAATCCCCCATATAACCCTTATGTCTCACTTTTACAGCCACCTTAAGTATAACACAATTTCTTTTTCTTTTTAATATATTTACAAATAATTTCTCTTTTTTCTTTGGTTTAGTGCTATACTACTTATAGATTTTAATTCATTTTTATAAACTCTCCTTTTTTGGAAATTTAGTAAAAGGCATTAAAATAAAATTTTTTAAGGAGGGATAGAAATGCAAGACAAAAAAATAAAATGCAAAATTTGTGGAACAGAATTCGATTTTACCAGCGGACAACAAGAATTCTTTCAAGAACACAATTTGAGTGAACCCAAAAAATGCAAAACTTGTAAAGAAAAAGAAAAACAAGAAAAAAAGAGAAACAATCAAAACAACACTTATCAAAAAGTTGCATAGAAAAATTCGCAGTTATGTGTGCGAATTTTTATTTTTTATTTACAATCGTATCTTTTAAAAGCTCTACGAACTCTTCTTTTGAAACAATTGTGGTTGCATCACTTCCATGCACACGATATGAAATTGCTTTTTCATCTACTTCTTTTTGTCCTAACACAAGCGTAAATGGTATCTTACGAATAACACTTTCACGCATACGATAGCCTACTTTTTCTTCTCTATCGTCTAGTTCTACACGAATATTTTCACTTGCAAGTAAGTCATAAATCTCTTTGGCGTATTCTTGGTGATAAGCATTATTAACAGGCAAAATATTCACTTGTACTGGTGAGAGCCACGTAGGAAGAGACCCTTTAGTTTCCTCTAAGTAGTAGGCAATAAAACGATCGATGGAACCAAATACCGCTCTATGTAAAACCACTGGGCTTTTCTTTTCACCATCTTTATCTACATATGTCAAATTAAATTTCATAGGTAAACAAAAATCTAGCTGACAAGTCGATAATGTATATTCATTTCCAACCGCTGGACGAACCTGTACGTCGAGTTTCGGTCCATAGAAAGCTGCCTCCCCTATTTTTTCAACATAAGGAATACCAATTCCATTTAAAACTTCTCTTAATTTATTTTCAGCGTTGTCCCACATTTCATCATCTGGATAATATTTTACCTTATCGTTCTTATCTCTTAGAGATAATTCAAAATGATAATCTGTAATATGAAGTTCTTTATATACTTCTAAAATCAAATTTACAACAGATGCAAATTCTGCCTCAATTTGCTCAGGTGTTACAAATAAATGAGCGTCGTTTTGGCAAAAACTTCTTACTCTCTCAATTCCTTTTAAAGCTCCACTTGCTTCAAACCGACAATCTCTTGCAATTTCCCCAATACGAATCGGTAAATCACGATAAGAATGGATACTATCTGCATAAATCATCATATGGTGTGGACAATTCATTGGACGAAGAACAAACTCTTCTCCTTCCACTTCCATTTTTGGAAACATACTATCTTGGTAGTGATCCCAGTGTCCACTTGTCTTATAAAGTTCAACATTCCCAAGAGGGGGTGTTAAAACATGTTTGTATCCTAACTTTCTTTCTTTTCCTTTAATATAGTTTTCAAGTGTTTCCCAAACAATATAACCATTGGGTAAATACATAGGAAGCCCCTTTCCCACTAAATCATTCGTTGTAAAAATTCCTAATTCTTTCCCCAGTTTACGGTGGTCGCGGTTTTTAGCTTCTTCAAGTTCATCTAAATAAGCATTTAACTCCTCTTCCGTTGAAAAGCAAACCCCATAAATACGTTGTAAAACTTTGTTATTTACATCCCCCTTCCAATAAGCACCGCTAAACTTAAGCAATTTAAAATTTTTGCATTCTTTTACTGTATCTACATGTGGGCCTCGACAAAGGTCTGTAAAATCCCCTTGTGTATAGGTAGAAATTGTAGTATTTTCTTCATCCATTCTATTAATCAAATCTAGTTTATAAGGGTCATTTTTAAATTGTTCAAGGGCATCCTTCTTACTAATTTCATTTCTGACAATTCGTTTGCCATCTTTTGCTATTTTTTTCATTTCTTTAGAAATGGTTTCGATGTCACTATCTGTTATCACTTTATCTCCTAAATCGACATCGTAATAGAATCCCGTTTCAATAACAGGCCCTACCCAAAATTTTGCATCTGGCCAAATATGTTTAATCGCTTGAGCCATCATGTGCGCACAACTATGATTTAATTTATTTAATTTTTCATCTTCTTTAAAATTTATCATCTTTTTCTCTCCTCACTTTTATTTTCTAACTCTTCTTCTATAAAATTATATTCAATCTCTTCAAATTTCTTTGTTTCTAGAGAATATATGTTAAACGTAAACTCCTCTTTTTGATTTTCTTTCAGAATTCTTTTCATCGGTGAATATGCTTTACTTTCCCTAATATTCTCTGGTAGATTCACAAGATAGGCAAATGGTTCTTTAGAATTTACTAAAGAAATATTAGAAGCTAAATAAATAATTTCCATATTTCGAATTACTACGAGTCCTGCTTCTGCCAAAGCCTTATCAAGTACTACCCAATCTTTAAAATTAATTTTATAGGGTGAATGATAAATAACATTTGCAAACTTTTTTGAATGCTTTAGCTAATTATGAAAGTAATCTAAATGAAATGTTATTCCCTTTTTAACAGGAATTTTTTCTACTATACCATCAGGGTACAAAAGAACAATGGCTTGACTTCTTAAATCTTCCATAATCACCTCCAAAAACAAAAAACGCAAGATTACTCACTAAGGAGCAATGACTTGCGGTACCATCCTTTATTATACTTAATTTTTGATAACGGCTTTTAGACCGGGGAGTATGAATCCCTCTAGAAAGTAGTAACAGAATAATCTCTTTATTCATTTTCACCAACCATGAACTCTCTTAAAAAGAAAAATTATACTATCTTGTCTTTCATCACAGATTTATGCATTTACTATAGCATTTTAAAGAGGCAGTGTCAATTTTTTAATGCAGTGATAGGAACAACAATCACTCCATCTTCTCTTTTATAAGCTGCAGTAGACATTCCACAAATAACAATCAACGCATTTGGTGTTTTCATATTCTCTTTTACCATTTTTTCTTTTATCTTAAGTAAATTTGTAGCTGCTTCTTCTATTTTATTTGCACCAAGTTTTATTTCAATTGCAGCATAACTTGCATCTTCTAATTCAACAATGGCATCAATCTCACAATTATCATAATCTTGATAATGAAATACTTGTGCATTAAAAGTACTTGCATATATTGTAAGATCTCTTTCTACAAGTGCTTCAAACAAAAATCCTAAAGTCTCTAAATCTCCCATCAACTTATCTTCATTTAAATTTAATAAAGATGCTGCAATAGAAGGATCTACAAAATGTCTTTTTTCTTTTTGTTTAATTCGTACACTTGAACGTACTTTAGGAGAAAACGGTTTTTGATTTGAAAGCAAATATAACTTTTCAAAAATATTTAAATAATCTGATACAGTTTCTACATCAATGCTACTCGAATCATTTTCTTCTATATCCTCTTTTAATTTGTTTATGGAAACGGTAGTTGTTTCATTACGAGCAAGTGTTCTAAGTAACAATTTCATTTTAATAGTATCTCTTTTTATTCCATCTACACGATACGCATCATCATCAATAATCTCATTAACATATTGTTTAGGAATTAGAGTTGCATTTTCTATAGATAAATCCAAACTTCCAGGCCATCCGCCTCTTAAAATCAATCGAATAAGTTCTTTTAAACTTACATTTCCAGTAAGTTTATTTTTTATGTTATTTTTACAAATATCTTCTAAAGAAATTTCTCCACTAGAATCTCCCGATTCAAAAAGACTCATAGGATACATCCTTAATTTTCCAATTCTTCCCGCTCCTGAATGCATAATTCCTTTATGATTTGGTGTTGCAGAACCCGTCAAAATAAACTTTCCTTTTTTTTGATCTAAATCACATTTATATCTTACAGCATCCCATATAGAAGGAACTTCACTCCATTCATCAATAAGTCGAGGATATTCTCCGTCCAAAATTGCATTTACATCAAGTTTTGCAATTTCTCTATTTTGAAAATTATTGAAAGGATCTCCTACTAAAAATTCACTATTTGCATGAAAGCGTGATGTCCATGTTTTTCCACACCATTTCGGGCCTTCAATACAAACAGCACCAAAAGTTTCTAAATATTGTTTAACTTTACTATCAATTAATCTTTTCTTATAATTACTTTCTTCCATTAAAAAGAATCACCCAATACAATTATACACTTATTTTAAAAAAATAACTATACTATTCCGTTATTTTTTGTATTTTCATTCCGATATTTTTTAAATGTAGAATCCGACGTTTTTATACATAAAAACAAAAAGAAATGTATTCCTACACTTCCTTTATATCTATTTCATAAGCATCATTTTTATAATCAATCACCAAAGTATCATTAAACTTTACTTTATCTTCTAGTATTAAATTAGCAAGCAAAGTTTCTATATTTCTTGTAACATAACGTTTTATCGGACGAGCTCCATAATTTTTATCATACGACTCTTCTATAATCTTTTCTCTAGCAACTTCCGTAAGTTCAATTTGAATATTGCTTGGTACCAAACGATTTTCTACTTCGTGAATAATTTTATCTAAAATATCATGAATCACATTTTTCGTTAAAGACTTAAAAATAATAATCTCATCAATACGATTAATAAACTCAGGACGGAAAGTACTTTTAAGCGTATTCATAACTAAGCTTTCACTAGCTTCATTTTCTTCCAAAATATATTCACTACCCAAATTACTTGTCATAATAATGATGGTATTTTTAAAATCAATCGTTCTTCCTTGACTATCCGTAATTCGTCCATCATCTAAGATTTGCAACAATATATTAAAGACATCTCTATGTGCTTTTTCAATTTCATCAAATAATACAATTGAAAATGGATTTCTTCTAACAGCCTCTGTAAGTTGTCCGCCTTCATCATACCCAACATATCCTGGAGGAGCTCCCACCAAACGGCTCACGTTAAAAGCCTCCATATACTCGGAACAATCAATTCGCACCATATGTCGTTCATCATCAAATAACTCATTGGCTAAAGATTTAGCTACCTCTGTTTTACCGACTCCTGTTGGTCCTAAGAAAATAAACGAGCCAATAGGACGATTGGGATCTTTAATTCCACTTCTCGCTCTTTTAATCGCCTCAGATACTAATTTTAAAGCTTCATCTTGTCCTTTTACACGAACACGTAAATTTTCTTCTAAACGAAGTAACTTTTCTTTTTCACCACTCACTAACTTAGAAACAGGAATATTGGTCCATTTGGAAACAACAGATGCAATATCCTCATCGCTAACTGTATCCGAAAGCATAGAACTTGTTGCATTCTTTTTCAAAGTTTCTAACTCTTTTTCAAGTTCTGGAATTACTCCGTGACGAAGTTTCGCACTCGTCTCTAAATCATAATTATTTTCGGCCATAGAAAGCTTATGACGCGCACTTTCTAATTCTTCCTTTTTGCTATTTACCTTCTCATTAATCCCCTTTTCTTCTTCCCATTTAGTACGTAATTCGCTTTCTTTCGCCTTCAAAGTTTCTAGTTCTGTCTTAATCGTTTCTAAACGACTCTTTGATAGTTCATCTTTTTCCTTTTTTAAAGCTTCCCTTTCAATTTCAAGGCGCATAATATCACGTGTTAAAGTATCTAGAGCAACTGGAACAGAATCCATTTGCATTTTTATAGTGGCACAAGCTTCATCTACTAAATCGATTGCCTTATCGGGTAAAAAACGATCTGTGATGTATCGGTCACTAAGAGTTGCAGCAGCAACTAACGCATTATCCTTAATATCTACTTTATGATACACTTCAAAACGTTCTTTTAATCCTCTTAAAATAGTAATAGTATCCATGACTGTTGGTTGTTTAACTAACACTTTTTGTAAACGTCTTTCTAGTGCTCCATCTTTTTCTATATATTTTCGATACTCATTTAGAGTAGTTGCACCTATTAATTTAATTTCACCACGAGCAAGCATTGGTTTTAACATATTTCCTGCGTCCATGGCACCAGACTCACCCGCACCAACAATCATGTGAATTTCATCAATAAACATAATGATAGAACCATCACTATCTTTAATTTCTTTTAACACTGCTTTCAGTCGCTCTTCAAACTCTCCACGATACTTCGCACCAGCAACTAATGCTCCCATATCCAGTTCAAATATCTTTTTATTTTTTAAACTATTTGGTACATCTCCTGCAACAATACGTTCTGCAAGTCCTTCCACAATGGCAGTCTTTCCAACACCAGGTTCTCCAATTAAAACAGGATTATTCTTTGTTTTCCGAGATAAAATACGAATCACATCCCGTATTTCCTCATCTCTTCCTATTACGGGATCTAATTTGTTGTCTATTACGCTTTGTACAATATCTCGTCCATATTTTTCTAAAACATTTACGTTTTCTTCTCCATTATTATACATAACTATCCCTCCATTTCGTTACTTATTATATACCTATCATTAGCACTTGTCAATATGGAGTGCCAAATCACTTTTTTCCAGCTTGAAATGAAGAAAATTTTTTTATAAAAAAACCAAAAAAGATAATTTTAAATTATCCTTCTCTAATTAAAGTCATAATCATACAAGAAGTTTCAATTTTAATCGCCCCATCCGTATATATTTGTGTTTTAAAAACCACCTGCTGAAACATGAATCACCATTGTAACTGGTAACAACATATCATAATAATCACTTGCTACTGTAGTGGTTCCAGGAGAGTAATTATAATTTATAATTGTTCCAGAAGGACTATCTAACTCCCAGAAAATGTTGTTCAGAAAAATATTTCCATTCCCCGAACCACTAAACCGAACATCGGCAGTCACCATATAACATCCTTTTTTTCCTGCTACTCCCTCCACCAGGAACAACATATTGTTCAGGTGCTGAATTACCAACTGTAGTATTTAAAATTATTACTTGACTATTTGTGTCATAATTTTCCTGTAGCTGGTAATTTAAAATAAATATATGTTGCAACTTGAGTAACTGAAGTAGTTTCCACTGTTTTATTTGCATTGTTAACCATTATTCCAGTAATTTTATTACCATTCACATATGCTGTCCTTCCACTCAATAGTTGTGCAGATCCAGCAGTAACATCACTTGTAAAAGTTCCATTGATTTCAAATAAATTCACTCCACTTTTGATATTCCCTGCTACTAAATTCGCATCCTCCCCCCAGAATTCAAAAGTCAATAGAGATATTATGAATTTTATATTATTCTTTGCATTGTAAAAAAAATACAGTTTTTTAAAATATCTGTATTTTATAACTTAATTCTATAGGGATTTTCTTTTGTCCCATTTCCTTTTTCTAATAGAACTTTACTTTTTAAATAAAATGTTGGACGTGCTAGAAAAACTTCCCATTCATCATTAACCAAATGAGTTCTTACTAGGCCTGTATTTCCAATAAAATAAACAGCTTCTCCTCTTTCATCTGGAGTAAGTAAGAGCTCCATAAATTTATCTTCTAATCCATACAGCCATGCATTTGCTTTATATAATTCACCATTCTCATAAATAATGTGTTCATAATTATCTTTATTGATGGAATAACTATAATCACTTGGATACATTAATCCTATATTGGCAATAAAAGATATTTCTCCACCACTATATCCCCTTGTATCACTTCTCTCTAATAAATAATAATTTCTAGCGATAAATTTTTTTAAATTTATACTATTAGGAGCTCCTAAATACCATTTCGCTGGTTCTATATATTTTTGACTTTCTCCAAGTGAATTCCAAAACTCTTCATTTAACGTATCTTTTAAACTACTATTTTCCCATTGATTGGTTCCATTTTTATTCCAATTGTATCCTTTATTATTTGGAGTATAGTTACCAAGTTTACTACTCTCTGCCGATTCTCCTTCATAAAAAGTAGCTTTAATAAGTTTTACTCTAGGTTCATAAGGACCATCACTACTACTTTGGGTTGGTATCACTCCTATAATTCGGTATAAATTCTCCTCTGTACAGATATCACTACATCCAAAATAAACATAATTATTTGGATTACTTCCTGTATAGCGATAATCTGTTAATACAGGGGTTTGATCTGTCGCTTCATGTTCTATCTTTACTACTTCTGTATTTGTATTTGCAAGGCTCATAATATAATGATTAAAATGTCTTCCAGTTTTAAATTCAATGACACATTTCACTTTTACATGGCTTATATTATTTACAAATATACCCCATTTCTTGTAATCCCAATACGCAATTGCATTTTTATCATCACATACTACATCGACATCATATTCCCCTTGATTCGGTACTTCTGTAATTGAATTCCCATCTAATGTCATAGCAAGTTCTAAATCTCCATTTAAAAAAGATGGTACTTTTCCCCTTAATACATTAAATTCTTTCTTTTCTTCATATAAGGCATACGTTCTATATAGGGTTACGGCTCCTAATATAGCTATAACTCCTAGGATAGAACCTAGTATGATTCTCTTTTGTTTTTGGTTTTTGTTAAACCTTTCTAATTCTCCTGAGTTCCCTTTACTTAATGTACCCCCCCCCCAGAAGACTTTTTCTGGTTGGGAGGTTTTGATTTTTCTTTTTCATTAACTTTTCCTCCTCTATTTTCTATTTCATTTAGTATAACATAAAAATTTGTTATCCTAAACATTTTTTTGTTCTAAAAAATCACCTTAAATTTTAGATTGCAATTCCCTTGAACAATCTTTATAAGTTGTATGCAAATATTCTTCCGATTTTTCACTCAATGGATTCTCTAAGAATTCTTCATAAATCTTCTTAATATCTTCATTTTCATAACTAGATCTTTTAAGAGCCACTCGATCACTTTCATACAAACTTTTACTTCTTTCTTCTATATACATAGTTTGTTTTTGTTTAGGAAGAATAGTTTGTCCTCCTCCTCCAACACATCCATTTGGACAAGCCATCACTTCTATAAAATGATAGTCTTTTAAATGTGTATACACTTGTTTGATAGTAGAAATTCCAAACACAACTGCTACTTTTATTTTCATACCCCCTAAATCAACTTCTGTTTCTTTAAAATTCGAGTTCCCTCGTACCGAAGTTAAAGAAAGGAATGTATCTGGCGCCTTTTTATGATTCAAAAAATAATAGGCTGTACGTAATGAAGCTTCCATCACCCCGCCACTTGTTCCAAAAATCACTCCTGCTCCACTTCCACGACTTAATAAAGAATCAAATTCTGCATCTGAAACATTTTTAAAATCAATCCCTTGTTCACGAAATAACATAGCAAGCTCAGTCGTTGTTAAAATGTAATCATTATCTTGCTTACTATCTCTTTTAATCTCTGTTTTTTTAGCAACACATGGTGCAATCGTTACAGTAACAATATCTTCCTTATTCAAATTTTTTAAACGAGCAAAATAATTTTTAATCACCGCACCTTGCATTCCAATCGGACTTTTACAAGTAGATAAATGATTTATATCTTCTCCATGATATTTTTCCATATACTCTACCCACGAAGGACAGCAAGAAGTAAACATAGGAAGGTTTTTATTTTTTTCTATTCTTTTAACAAGTTCACTTGCTTCTTCCATAATCGTTAAATCAGCACCAAACGTAATATCAAATACATAAGAAAATCCAAGTTCTTTTAATGCTCCTACTAACTTGCTTTCTAAAAATTCACCAGGAAGAAAACCAAACTCATCACCAATAGCTACACGAACAGCTGGAGCAATAGATACAACAACTATCTTTTCTTCATCATGTAAATTAGCAAGCACTTCTTTATAATTATATTTAGGTTGTAAAGCTCCCATGGGACAAGTTAAGATACATTGTCCACAATGTATACAATCCTCTTTTTCTAATTGATTGCATTCTAAACATCTCTCTAAACAAGCCCCACAATCAATACATTTTTCTCCAATCCTTTGTAAAGAATAATTCTCTTCACATACCTTTACTTTTCCCATACTTCTCCTTTATCTTTTCTATACTTAAAATCAATTTTTATTTCTTCTATTTTCACTAATCAAAGCCATCTCTAAAGAAAGCTGTTTAATTCGTTCAATAATTCTTCTAGCTTTCACTTTATCTACTTTTGTACTTGTTAAAGACAAACTTTGCTCTAATTCCTCTATCGTTAAATTAGAAGTAAAAAAAGTTGTTTTATTGGCTTCCATTCTCGCTTGTAAAATAGTTCCTAAAATTTCATCTCTTCCCCAATCAGTTACTTTTTCTGCCCCTATATCATCTAAAAGTAAAAGATCTACTGTTTGATAGCGATGCATCAAATAAGAAAAACGATCCCAATCTTCTTTTAAAGTACGTAAAGCATCTTGAAAATAAACGATTTCTATATCCACATTTTTACTATAGGCAAGTTCATTTAATAAAGCAGAAAGTAAATACGTTTTTCCAGAACCAAAGTTCCCATGCAAATAAAGTCCCTTCATTGATTTTGTTGCATCATAATTATCATAAAAAGTATCCAACCATTTTATCACTTTCAATTGATTTTTATCAGAAGTATCAATATCTTTCATACGAACTTTTTTATGACGAGCATTTTCTTTTTCTAAAACAGCTTGCATATATTTACATGGTTTATAAGAAAAATAAAGACGTCCTTCTTTTTTTTCAGGAACAATTTGATGACCTTCGTAAGAATTTTGACACATAAAGAACCCCTTACAATTTTGACAATTTTTATTTTCTTCTACTATAGTTTCCAATTTACTCGTTATCTTCATCGCATTCTCTTTTTGAAGTTTCAATTGATTTACCAAGAAAGCAAAATCTTTATCTTGCATTGCTGTAACAAAAGATTTATCTAAATCATATTGCAAACTATCTTTTTTGGTCATTTCACTCAAATTTTGCATATACTTCACCACCTTCATTATAAAGGATAGCCATTATTTTGACAATAAATTTACTGCTTTATTTTTTTCTAAAAAAACTACACATTTTCATGTATAGTCTATTTCTATAATAGTTCATGCTCATACAATTTTTTATAATACTTATTCTTTTTAATTAACACATCATGTGTACCCTTTCCATCAATTTTCCCATCTTCTACTACAAGTAAATAATCACAATCATGAACAGTAGACAAGCGATGGGCAATAATCAAAATCGTATAATTTTTACTAATCTTGTGAATCGAGTGTTTAATAAAATCTTGGGTTTCATTATCTAAAGCACTCGTTGCTTCATCAAGCAAAATAATCTCACTTTTCTTCATTAGTGCCCGCGCAATAGCAAGTCTCTGACGAAGTCCACCAGATAAAATAACACCACCTTCTCCAATCAAAGTATCGTATCCTTTAGGAAGGGTCATTACATATTCATGAAAAGCACAAAGTTTACAATTTCGAATCATTTCTGCGTCACTTGCATCAGTTTTCACAATTTTTAAATTCTCTTTGATTGTCATATTAAAAAGATAAGGGTTTTGTGTAATCACCGAAAAATTTTCTCGAATCGTTTTCTCATCTAAATCTGTGATAGAAATACCATCTAATAAAATTTCTCCTTCCTTACATGTATAAAGTTTAGGAATAAGTCCAAAAATCGTTGACTTTCCCGCCCCACTTTTCCCAACAATTCCTACGGTTTCGTTAGGTTTTATATGAAAAGAAACCTCTTTTAATACCTCTTCTTTCTGATTATAAGAAAAAGAAACATTTTTAAACTCTATATCTCCTTTTAGTTTTGAAATATGTTTTGTTCCATACTTCTCTTTAGAATACGTTTTCCCATCCACAATTTCATACAAACGCTCAAAAGAATAACGGACATCAAAAACACTTTCTAAAAGAGAAGATAGGTTCTCTAAAAATCCAAATGCTCTTCCTTTATAAGTATATAAAATTACCAAATTTGCTCCCAAAAATAAATCTTTACTCATCAAATAAATAGCTAACACATAGACACCAAAATCAATCACTTTCTGAATTCCCCAATTTACTTCATCTCTTAAAAATATTTTATGTCGATGTTCTTTATTTAATGCATGAATACATTTTTGATTATGTAGTGTTTTTTTTTATCATTTCATCTTTTAAATTCAAAACCTTTATATCTCGTATGCCCCGAATGATTTCATTAAAAGAACTAGCGTAAGTCTCCAATGTTCTATCTTTTTCTTTTCTTTGTTTCTTACGAATTTGCATAGATCTATACCGTAATAAAGAAAGAATTCCTGAACCAATAAAAATATAAATTCCTATAGGAACACTCATCATAAAAATATAAATAAGTACCCCAAAAGACTTTAAAGTCCAAGACAAATTTCTACTCACTTGAAAGAAAAAAGAGGCAGCAGCACTAGTATCTCCATTCATTCTTGAAGAAAAAAAAGAAGTTCCCAAAGTATCAAAATTTTTCTGTTCTAACAAAAATAGATGTTTAGAAATAAGTTCTTGGGTGTCTAACGTAATTTGTTCCTCTAAATCATACTCCGACTCCCGTCTTATATAATTAACAACTTGCTCAATTAACGAAATTCCTAACAAAATCCCCGCAAACCATAAAATGCTATCCAGTGAAATGCTTGTAATTGCAGTCATTAATCGAGCAGAAAAATAGGGTTCAATGAGACCAAACACCAAATTTATACTCATTAAAAAGAAATAAAGAAAAACCTGCAATTTTCGCTTTTTAAAAAACGAAAAAATTGTCCTATAAAATTCTTTTGTTGTCATCATCACCTACTTATACTTACTGATAATGCTTTCTAGTTCCTCTTCTTCTTCTTTACTCATATTTTCCTTTTCAAGCGTTTCATTAAACCAAACTGGCTCAATCGTTTTATCTACCTTTGGATTTGTAATTTTCTTACTATATTTCTTATGTTCTTTTTCTGCTACATTCATGGCATCCTCTGCTGTTTCAATATTAAGTCTTTTCCATTGTCCAGCAATTGTTTCCACAAATGCTGTATTCAAATTATTATTATTTTTTTTCAAAACATAATCAATTAATACATTCACAACTGCTGGTTTTAATTTTAAATCGACAAGCAAATTTTCAAGTAATCGCAAATCTCTATTTGTTGGCTTACTCCCTTTGTATTTACTCCGTAAAAAATCATAAGGTGTTGTATTTTCAAATACTCCAATAATTTTTCCACGATTGGTAGTATCTCCTACTGGATTTTTTAAATACTCTGGCTGTGTTCGATACACAAGGGTTGGAAGTTTTCCATTCGTATTGTATTGATAAAACCTACGAGCACTTTTACGTAACTCTTCTTTATCAATAAATCCCTTTTCATTAATTACCATACAAAGAATATCAGTCATTTTAAATGTATCCAAATTGTAAGTAAATGCTAAATTATTTATAAGCTCCTTTAATCTTTTATTTAAACTTCTCTCATTTAATATTCCTTTAGGAAGGGAAGAAAAAAGCATATCAAAATCAACTTGGTCTTGCATAACAATAGCGTTCTCTTGTGGTCCTGTTGCATCAAAAGAAACATTACTACTCGCTTTATAGGTAGAATCCATAGGAGCTGTAATATCTTCATACTCCTTTAAATCAATTTTATATTCTCTAAACTCAGCTTTTAATAGTTCATACTCATGTTTGCCAATATTATTATATAAAACCACATTCAAAATCGGATGGTTAAAAAATTCTTTTGGACTCATAGGAGAATAAAGTTCGTACACATAGCTATTCATTTCTCCTTGTTTAAAATAGGTTTTTATTAAACCCACTGCCTCTAAAGAAAGACGTGCCTGTTTTATAGTTTCTAAATCACACTTTAACATACTCATTAAATGATGATGCGTATAATCCATACTTACAATTTCAAGTCGATCCAAATCTCTCCATAAAGTAAGATACAAACAGACAGCTGCATACCCAATAATCGGCTCATACAAACTAATAATATTTTTTCGTTCCTTATCTGTAAGCATCGTTTTATTAACCACCATATACTTATCAGCAGGCAAAAGTGTAACAAGTCTCATAAAAACACCTCAAGTTCAAATACTATTATAATAAATAACTAAATACGAAGGCAAGAAAAAAAGTCCTAAAGGACTTCTTAACATGCTTCATCACAACTAGTATCATATACTTTATTTATAAGTTCTATTAACTGATTAGCAAGTTCACTTTCTTGTTCTTTTGTTAATTCATCATAACCATTTTCTTGCGAATCAATCGTACCTACATGAATACCAACAATTTCACCATTTTTTACTCCTACAAGTGTCGGAGCATAAAGACGTTTTTCTTTTGTATCAATTTTTTTACCATCTGGAGTTTCTAAATAAAAGGGCTTTAAAACACTATCCATTAACTCTAAAATTTTATAGTACCCTTTCGTTCCTTCTTCTTTTACCTCTACCTTGTTTTTTTCATCCAAAGCAAGTGTATCACGAATACTAGAAATATTTAAATAATTTAATTTACCAATACTCATATTATCTAAAGTAGAAAGTAAAACAGGAAGAAGTGTTCTACACCACGGACAATCTGCAAACCCAAAATATAAAAGTCCTGTTCCATTTTCTAAAAATTGAATCGTTTCCTCTTCTGTTAAAATATCAACAGGGTTAGTGAGTGAAATAGAAAGTTCTTTAATCGTTTTTCCATCCTTTTCACGAACCACATTATTTAAAGATTCATATTCAGTTTTAAAAAGCAAAGCATCTGTATTATTTACAATCTCTTCTTTTTTATCTCGAAATGCTAAAACACCTACAAATATCATAAATGCAAAAAGCATTAGAATAATACCTAAAAACATTTTTTTATCTTTATCTATCATATTACCACCACTAATAAAAGTGTATCTTAAAATCACCTAGTTTTCAATACTTTTTCTCTTTTTAACTCATCGTTTATATTTGCTCGAACAGCAACTCTTTTCATCAAAATAGACTTAGCTAGACATAATTTTGAATCACGAACTAGAAAATGAGTAGTATACGAATAAACAAAGTTTTCTAAAGCAATTATTTCTAAATCATTTACTTTATAATCTTCTCTTGATGCCTTATCTGAAATAAAATAAATATGTTGACTTAAATAAATCAAAATCATTTCACAAATTTTGAAAATCTCCTCTGGATTTTTACCATACCCTTCTTTAAGAGATAAAAATGCATTTTTAGAAAAATCAAATACCATATGAAAAAATAACTCCATTTGAGTTTTTGTATATTCTAAAAATGGCATTCCAAAAAAATGTTGTTCATTAGAAACTGGTTCTTCTATAATACTTTGTTGCTCTTTTTTTGTTTTTTGGGGTTTACTTTTTAATTCAGTCTTTAAAGAAGAACTCTGGGAAATAAACTCTTCCATCTTTTCAAAAAAGGGAGAGGTCTTATCCTGTTCTTTAAAATACAGTAAATAAAAATAAAATAGTTTTCCAAGTAAACGATAATCCTCTTGCTTTATAAGCAATTCTTTTTGTTCGTAAATAACATGGGTATCCATAAAGTATTCTTTTACAAATTGTAAATAATTTCTTGTCACATGCGCTAAAAAGGCACTATTCTGTCGCTCTTTATATTGTAAAAATTCTTCTCGTATAGCATTTAAAAACTGGACATCTCGATGAAATTTTTCCAAAAAACACTCTTTTTCGGTTTGAATTACTTCCTTTTCACTAAATTCTGGAAAAAAAGAAATTTGTTCATACCTTATCTCTTTACTTTCTGCCATAAAAATCACCAGTCTCAAAATTTAATGTCTATTATAAACAGAACAAGATAGTTTCGCAAGAAAAGATTTTATTTTTTCTTACTTAGATGCAAAATAAATCCAAGAAATAAAACTACTAAAAGAAGTACAATACAAAAAAGAACAAGACTTCCTACAAATTCCTTTTTTAAAAATACATGAATGGCAAGATAACTAAAAAATGAAACAAGCCCAATATAAAAAGAACATACAAACAAAAATAAAGGAATACGCACCCATTTTGAAATTTTCTCTGTTTTGATAATTTTTATTATTCCTTCAAAAAAAATTTCCATTAAACATTCGATTAAAATTTCCATATGAATCCTCTGCTTTCTTTAATATAGGCAAATAAAAAATCATAATTCAAAATACTTCTTAATATTTGTATATCTTTTAAAAATGCACTTTTCATAACTCTATTTTCTTATCCTTTACTTTCTCTATTTTAATTGTATAACCAATTGGTCCTAAGATTTTTAATAAACTAAGCAATGTTGGAGAACTACTTCCATTCTCTATTCGAGCGATTTTTGTCCTAGATACACCAGAATATTTAGAAAACAAATCTTGTGTTAAATTATTTTCTTTACGAAATCTTATAAACTCTTTTCTAAATATCTCATGTAATTCCTCTGCATCATAACTTGCCTCAATATAATTAATATCGTAGTCCATAAACCCACCTCTTCTAAAAATCACCAATATTGTATCACATTTGTTACACAAAATGTAAAGTTTTCTTGTAATATCGAGATTTTCATACTATATTGATAACGTAGTAAATAAATATAAAGGAGAAAAGCCATGAAAAATAAATTTACAATATTATCAATTGAAGAAGAAAAGAAATTATCCCCGCGAGAATTAAGAGAATATTATGAAGATTTACGTGAATATTGTTATAATAGAAAACTGAAAAACGTAACCCCTGGTGCAACAACTATTGCTCCTAAATTAAAAGAGCCTACAAATAGAATTGCCACAAAACTAACCAACTTATTAGAAGGTACAGAAGTAGAATTAGTTTCCGACGGACAAGAAAATATACCCGAGGGACCAGTAATTTATTCCCATACCCATCAAGGGCTACTTGATAATTTTGTATGGATTCCAGCGACTCCAGACCATGCCATTATCTTGCATTCAAGTAAAGTTCGATTCATTTTAAAACTGGCACAACTAAATACTGGATTAAATCTTGTACCAAAAATTAAAGAAAATGCTACATCCAAAGAAAATAATAGAATTAAAAAGAAACGTCAAAACTCATTTTTAGATATAATTACACTTGCACTACATGGTCATTCTTCTATAATATTCCCAGAAAACGCTTATAATCTATCCCCAAATAAAATTATTTTACCTGAACGTTATGGGCAAATAAATGCAGGTCAAAAATCAGGGTTCCCTGTTATACCAGCGGTAGACGAATTCACATATGATACTTCTAGTCCAAAAGAAAAAATAACCAAAGTACATACTCGTTTTGGAAAACCGATTTATGTAGCAATAACAGATGATTTAGGAGAAAAATTAATGGAATACGAAGAGGCAATCGCTACTATACGTTGGGAGTTAATGGAAGAAAAAGGTTTATTTAAAAGTAAAGATGTTTCAAACTGGGAATATATAAATTATATAAAAGGAAATAGAAGAAATTTAAAAATGGGAGGAATTGATATTAATGCAGAAAGAAAATCTATCTTCCGTTCTCAAGATGAATTTTATAAATTCCATCATATCAATGATATTCCTTTCGATAATTATGGACAATTCTTAGAAACAGAAGAAGTTAGAAGATTACAAATAATAAATAACTTACATGGTATAAATGGCGTACCGCCATTAGAAAATCATGACATCTTTGAAATAAAAGAAATTCAAAAATTACAAAGAAAACTTGTAAAGCCTAAAGTTCCTACAGCTGATAAAATAAAGGAAGTAATAACTATAGGAAAAATGAAAAAGTAACAAAAAATGAGTGCTTTTTCTTTTTTTATGTTATAATTCTATATAGTATAGTAAGGTAGGTTTGATATTTATGTTATCACAATTAACAAATACATTTTTTCCAATTTGTTCGCTTGCAATATCAATCTTTCTTTGCTTTGTATTTTTTCTAAAAAAGAATATGCAAAACAAAGAAACAAAAATATATGCAAAATTATTAATCTGCGGACTTTTTGAAGCATTTTTGTACACATTTATATGTTTAACAGGCGACTTTTTCTTTAATGAAAATACATACCAATTTTATGTTTTCTTAAATAAAATACTATGTATTATTTATCTCATTTGGATGACATTACTCTTCTATTACATCATAGATATAACAAATAAAATTAAAAATCCTAAAAAGGTAAAAATAGTATTAACAATTTTAGACATTTTTTTTGGAATACTCATTTTCATAAATAATATTGACTTAACACTCGATTTAGTTACAAAATTTTCAAATGCCACTGGAAATTCTATCAATATTCTTTATGGATTATGTTCTTTCTATCTTTTAGCAATAATGATAGTATTACTTCTAAATTTCAACAACAAGCAAATGCAAAAAAAGTTTATTCCCTGCTACGCATTAATCACTCTATTCACTATCTCATTAATCATAAGATTAGTAGATCCTTATTTTAATATTACTTCAAACATTTTTTCACTGGTTCTATTAATCATGTATCACACGATAGAAAATCCAGATACCAAAATGATTGATCAATTGAATCTAGCAAAAGATGCAGCAGAAAAAGCCAATATGGCGAAAACTGAATTTTTATCCAATATGTCTCATGAAATACGTACTCCTCTAAATGCCATCGTAGGATTTAGTGAATGTATGTTACCATCAACAGATCTAGACGAAATAAAAGGTTTTGCAAAAGACATCGTTGATGCTTCCCATAATTTACTTGAAATCGTAAATGGAATATTAGATATTTCTAAAATAGAAGCAAACAAAATGGAAATTATTCCAAAAGAATACAATCCACGAGAAGTATTCCATGCTCTTTGCAAATTAGTAGAACCAAGAATCAAAGAAAAACCTATAGAATTCAAAGTAAATATCTCCCCTGACCTACCTGGTATTTTAAAAGGAGACATGAGCAAAGTAAAACAAGTTGTATTAAACATTTTAACGAATGCAGCCAAATACACGGATAAAGGAGAAATTGAATTCAATATCACTTGTGTCAATCGCCAAGATACAAAAAAATGTCTATTATATATTGCTGTAAAAGATACAGGACGCGGAATCAAAAAAGAAAACATTGAAAAATTATTTAACAAATTTGAAAGAATTGACGAAGACAAAAATACAACCATTGAAGGAACTGGTTTAGGTCTTGCCATCACGAAAAGCCTAACAGAAATGATGGGCGGAAAAATAACAGTAAGCTCTAAATTTGGCGAAGGCTCTACTTTTAGAATTTACTTAGAACAAGAAATTATCAGTATGGACGTTCCAGAAAGTAGCACAGAAGAAATCGAAATTGATTACTCTACCCATAATGGTAAACGCATTCTTATTGTGGATGACTCAAAAATCAATTTAAAAGTAGCCAACCAAATTTTAAAGCCTTATAACTTCAATGTTAAATTAGTAGAAAGTGGCTATGAAGCCTTAGAACTTATGGAAAGCCAAACATTCGATTTAATTTTAATGGATATTATGATGCCGAAAATGAACGGTGTAGAAACACTTAGAAGACTTAAAAAAATGGAAGGATTTGATATTCCAGTCGTTGCACTTACCGCCGATGCCATCGAAGGAACTGATGAAAAATACTTAAATGCTGGATTTGATGGATATTTATCCAAACCAATTGATCGTTACGAATTAGATAGAGCATTAAAAAAATTTTTAGGAGGAAAAAAAGATGAATAATGTAGAAATTTTAAAATCTAACAATGTAGATGTCAATGCAGCCCTAGAACTATGGGGAGACATGGATTCTTATAATGAGAGTTTACGTGAGTTCAAAGAATCTTTGAACTCCAAACTAGCTAGTTTGGAAAATTACAAAAAAGAAAGTGATTGGAACAATTATGCTATACTTGCACATAGTATGAAAAGTGAAGCAAAATACTTAGGATTTATGACAGATGCCGAAGTTTTCCTTGACCACGAATTAAAAGGAAAAGAAGGAAATGGCGAATATATCAATAATAACTTCTCTACCCTTTATACTACTGTAAGAAGAATAGTAACTTTACTAAATGCTTACTTTAATGAAGAAAACAAAACAAACAAAAAAAATATTTTGATTGCTGATGACTCGAACATCATTCTAAATTTCTTAGAAAAAACAATGAATGAAGAATTTAACACATTAAGAGCAACCAATGGCAGTGATACAATAGCACAACTGGAAAATAACGAAATCTATGCTATTCTACTTGATTTAAATATGCCTGGTATGAATGGGTTTGAAGTATTAAATTACTTAAAAGAACATGCACTAATAGATAAAATACCAGTCGTTATTATCACAGGAGACGATACAGAAGAAACAATAAAGAAAGCTTTCACTTATCCAATTTTGGATGTACTAAATAAACCATTCAACGAAAAAAGTATCACAAGCATAATCACTGCCATTAAAAACTTTCACGAAAAAGAAACCATTTAAAAAGCGTTACAAAACGCTTTTTTTATTTATATACTTTTTGAAACAATTCACTATAAATGTTAAAAACCTTATCATGTTGCTCCTCAGTCATAGCATCATACTTTGTTTGCCCTTCGTTTAAAGTGGTAGTACCTACATGATTCCCTACTACTTCCCCAGTCTTAATTGCGTAGACAGAAGGTAAATAAATTCTCTTTTCATTCGTATTATACTCTTTCCCGTTGCTATCCTTTAGAACATAATCATTTAAATGATTAGAAAGTTTATTTAGTAATTCATAATAACCAACGCTTCCCTCTTTCGTTTTAACAAGATTTCCATCTTGGATTTCAAAAGAATCTTTTTCGTCATCTAAATCCAAATAATAAATTGTAGAAACAGAATACTTTTTAGCAACTTCAAACAATACAGGAACAGCATTGCGACACCATGGACACCAATCTGCCCCAATATAAAGAATAGCCTTATCACTCTCTAATATATCAATTGCTCCTTTTGCGTCTATATATTGAATCGGATTATTTTTACTTATACTGACTATATTATAAGTTGCTCCATCACTTTCACGAATTGTGCCATTTAATGCTTCATATTCATTCTTAAAACGCAAAGCATCTTCACTGGGTGTTGTTTTTAAAAGAAAAAATCCTCCCAAACTTCCTAGAAATATAAATACAATAACTCCAATGAAAACTATTGTTTTCTTTTTCATACCATTCTTCCTCTCTTTCTACTAATAGATTAAATCAAAAGAATAGTAAAAACAATAATGCGTAAGTTGAATAGATTCAACTTATAGTTTAGCTTACACATTCATTAAAAATCAAAGGAATCTCATAAGCTGTTTTCTTTCCATCTTCATAACTTCCTACTATTTCAATAAAAAGTTGATTTTCTTCATTAGAATTGCAACTTGGAATAAAGCCATTCACTCTAAAATCTATAGCTTTAAGATAATCATTTAAAGTATACTCTTGCTTTTCTTCTCCCCGACTAATAACTTTTCTATTCTCTCCATCTTGCTCATACAAAGTACAAGTTATTGTTTGATAAACAGTAGAATCCTCTTCTCCACAATAATCAATAGTAGAAATATACATGGATGATTTTTCTTTATTATAAGCAATACTTCCATAAACAGTAAAAGAAGAACAAGTTGTAGAAATTTCTTTAAAATGAAAACCTTGATCAAAACATAAATAAATACATAATAATATACTAAATAAAACAAGCACAATAAAACTAATACTACCTATCCAAATATATTTCTTTTTTACATTTTTAGTGTCCATTTCAAATAGTATAGATAAATCGATAGAAAATTCCTCAGCTATTTTTTTTATTATTGCTATATCTGGAAGATTTTTTCCCGTTTCCCATTTACTCACTGCCTGAAAAGTTACACCTAACTTATCTGCTAACTCTTTTTGGGTTAAATTATGTTCTTTTCTAATACTTTTAATTAACTTTCCAAATTTTTCTTGATTCATAAATTTACCTCATATATTTTTTTAACATACTTATTATAGCAATTTTTTATATAGAAATGAAACTTTTTATTGCCACCAAAATACAAATATGTTATGATTATATTGTTCATGGCGCTGTAGCTCAGTTGGCTAGAGCAACCGGTTCATACCCGGTAGGTCGAGAGTTCGAATCTCCCCGGCGCTACCATTAGTAAGTCTGTTCGAACTATTCGAACTTTAGATAGGAGACTTGTCAAAAGTCTTTTTTTATGTTATTATGAATACGTAAAGGAAACTTGCATAAAATAAAAAAAGGAACACTCAATAGTCGCATGTTGAGTGTAGCCATAAATGGTCTCCACCTAAATCATTGCTGAGTTAGGTGGATTTCTTTTATATTAAAGCTACGAATAACAATAATAGTAAAAGGAAGATAATAATTACTAGAGCAAAGATTAAAAAATCTTTCTTGTTCATTGTATCGCCTCCCTTCTTTTATGAAGTTTGGCTCCACCCAACTTATTAAATGTTCCTAAAGTAATTTTAGCAAACGTTAGTTTTGGTAGCAAGAATTTTATACTAAATTATGTCAATTTAATAAAACACACTTGTATATTGACAAAATCAATATACATTATTTGGAGGATAGTTATGAAATATAAAAATGATGCGAAAATATGTAGGTCATTCACCGCTCATTATATGTGCTTGTGTATCAAAAGATTTAAAAGAAAGAATATAAAGTAGTAATATATAAAAGTTGTACGTCCTTCCTTAGGACACCATTGCTAGAATCCGAGGTAATCCTTTGAAGGATAACATCTGATATTTTCAAACGTATTCATTAGCATTATAATAAACGTTTGTTCTTTATATAATAAATTTAATACTAAATTTATTACAATTTAGAAAAATTATCAAAAATAATATACAGGGGGAAGGAACATATATGAAGACAATAGATATTTGTGATAGTCATGCAGGTGGCGAATGTTTAAAATACTACTACGTTAAAAATAAAATAAAAATAATCAGACATTTTATAGATATAATCACAACCAATTAAAAAAAGGGTTAAACATCCCTCCACCATTGTGAAATCTCCCAAAAAGTTTGAACTTCAAATAAGAGACTTAATAAAAAAAATCTCTTATAGGTCTAAATCCATTTGGCAATATAAAAATTCCTTGTAGTCTCCTCTTCATAACGATTAAAAATAGCAATAATATTCTCAACAATTGTATGTAGCACATTTGTACAAGTTTTAGCAATTTTAACTTGAAAAACTTCTTGTTGTAATTTTCTTCTAAAAGAATAATCATCAACATACTTACCTAAAACAAAATCAATTTTTTTAACCAAATTTAAATCTTTTCTATTATCTATATCAACTTTAAAAATAAAATCTTTATATATTTTTATTAATTTTTCTGTAACTGCATCTTCTTCAAAATAATCAAAATTTATAATCCGATAAAAGTTAGGACAATTATCTAATACAAGTTTATTCTTGTGCATCTAAATACCTTCCTTCTATTATAAAAATATAATACTACATAATCTTTAATTTGTAAATATGAAAGCCTTAGGTTATAATAAAAATGAAACTAGAAAGAGGTTATGAAACTTGGCAAAGCGATTAAAATTAAAAAAGAAAGTATGGCAAATAGGCATTCCTTTCATTTTCTTTATTTCAATAGGAACATACACTATAACAAAACACTACAACGAATATCAATACAAACAAACTTACGAATACAAATTTTTAAATCATGGTTATACATTAGAAGACACCAACAAACTTTTAGATTTTTTTAAAACAGATGAGCAAAGAAAAGAATTACTAGAAAAAGATAAAAATGAAAAAATTGTTGAATTTATTAGTGAAAAATACTACATTCATAAAAACTTAGAAAAATACTTAACCTATGCCGAAAAAAATAAAAAGAAAGAAAATACAGAAATTGTGGCAATCATAAATACGCATCGTGATGAAAATGCTTATGAAGAAATAATTGATAGTGACACTGCAAACGAAGTTTTAATAATTGCAAATAAATACTATAAATTAAATGAAACATTTGAACCTTTAGAAATAACAAACATATCTCCCCAATATGCTTATGCTGGAAATAAATTGGCTAAAATAGCCCTTGATGCATATTTAAATCTATGGAATACAGCAAAAGAAGAAGGATACCAGTTTATTGTAAATACGAGTTATAGATCCTTTTCTACTCAAGAGGAAATGTATGAAAATACAAAAGCCTTACAAGGTCAACGAA
Source organism: uncultured Bacilli bacterium (assembly GCA_948760655.1). The sequence goes on from CAQBKK010000003.1 coordinate 34,631, forward strand.
TGGCTGATTCCCTAGTTGCTCGTCCAGGACATTCTGATCATCAAACTGGTCTTGCAATAGATATTTACGAGCTAAATTATCAATCTTCTCAAAATTTTCAAGACTCCCCTGCTTACACTTGGTTGTGTGAAAATGCCTATAAATTTGGTTTTATAGAAAGATACCCCAAAGACAAAGAAAATATTACAGGATTTACTTATGAACCATGGCACTGGCGTTATGTGGGAGAAGAAATCGCAAAAAAAATAAAAGAAGAGAATATAACTTTCGATGAATATTATGCTTATTATATAGAAAACCAAGAAAATTAACTTGGTTTTTTCTACTTATTTTATATATCCTACTCTATTTTCCTTTTGATACAAACAAAAAAATATCCCTTAGGATATTATTTTAAATTTGCAAGAAGTTCATCTTTTTTCATTGTCGAATAACCTTTAACTCCTTGTTCTTTAGCAACAGCCTTTAACTCACTTAAATTCATTTTGCTATAATCTTTTTTCTCTTCTTTGGTTTCTTTTTCTTCTTTTTTAGAAGTTTCCTTTTCTACTACAGGCTTACTTTCCTTTTTTACTGTATTAGCTTCTACTTTTTTTCCACTTTTTAATGCTTCTTTAGCAACGTTTACTAAATCACTAAAAGCTACCGCATTATCAATAGCAAGTTCAGAAAGCATTTTTCTATTTACTTCAATACCTGCAATATTAAGTCCATTAATAAATTTAGAATAACTAATATCATTTTCACGACATCCAGCATTTATTCTTGTAATCCATAATTTTCTAAAGTTTCTCTTATTTGCTCTTCTATCACGATAAGCATATTCTCCGCTATGAAAAACTTGTTCTTGTGCTGTTTTAAACAGTCTATGTTTACTTCCAAAATAACCTTTTGCTTCTTTTAGTACTTTTCTTCTTCTATTTTTAGCAACATTTCCACCTTTAACTCTTGTCATTTTTAAACCTCCTCACTAGATAACTGACTTAATTCTGTCAGTATCTCCTTTACTTAAAGTTCCTTTATTACGTCTTTGTCTAACTTGTTTAGCACTATCCTTACTTGTTTTATGATTCCCTCCACTTTTCTTATAAGAAAGTGTTCCATTTGCTCTTTTTTTAAATACTTTACTACTAGCTTTATGCGTTTTTTGTTTTGGCCCCTTAGCCATAATACACTCCTTCTTTCTACTTATCTTTTTTAGGTGCTAAAATGATATACATAACTTTTCCTTCCATTTTAGGTTCAGTTTCTATATCTGCATAATCACTTAAGCTTTCGGCAAATTTTTTTAAGACATCGCGCCCTAACTCTGGATGAGCCATTTGTCTTCCTTTAAAACGAACTAGCCCCTTAATTTTATGACCTTTTTCTAAATACCCTTGCGCATTCTTGCGTCTTGTTTCAAAGTCATGAACATCAATAGTAATAGACAAACGATATTCCTTTATTTCTTTATTCGTTTCTCTTTGCTTCTTTTGTGCCTCTTTAAGTTTTTTTTGACGTTCATACTTATATTTATTATAGTCCATAACTTTTGCAACAGCAGGATTTCCACCTGCATTCATTAAAACTAAATCAAGCCCAGCATAATTTGCAAGTGTTAGAGCATCTTCTAATTTTTTTAAACCCATCTGCTCTCCATTTGGTCCAATTACCATTAACTCAGCCACTTTAATTTGCTCATTAATTGGCAATTCGTTTTTATTATTTGCTATATAAATGCACCTCCATACATTATAAAAGGCAGATACAACATGTATCCACCTAAAAAGCACAACTCACACTTATTTTTCCTTGGCTCTTAACCTATCGCTATTCGCTAGATCAGGTGGACTATGGATACAGTCTCTTTCCTTTTTTTGTAACAATTAAATTATATAGTAAAGTATATGCAAATGTCAATAAAAAATTTCTTGACATTTATCCAATTAAAAATTTTGGACGTATTCCATATTGGCTATTATTCGCCAAATCACTACTAGCAAAATTAGAAGCAAAAACAGAAAAACCTTGAGTACTGGTAACATCCCTCAACCAATAGAATATTTGTCTACCTTTAGAACTATATATTATTTCTGGCTTTAATTGAAATATTGCATATTGTGCTATCTCTGATCCTCTATCATATCCACTAGACGAAAATACATTAGTTCCATAAATGTTTATCTCGTTCATTAAATCCAACTTACGTTCTACTACTTTCCAACTATTAGTAGCTCCTTGATTCAAGATACCAGAACCAGCTGATACCCTAGAAGAATCAACAGAATTCGTAAGTCGGCTTTTATAAGATAAAACATGATTACCAAAAGCAGGTTCTATATACTTGGAATAGATAAGAGGTAAAGTAGTTGTAACCATCTTACTCCCTAAATATCCACCACTTGATGTAGCTTCATCATTCATTGCAGCATGTTCTAATGTTCCTTCTGGGATTATTGTTAAATGATGTTTATTCGTATCTTTATTCAAATAGTTATCTATATCAGCAACCAACCATGTGATATTGTTCGCTACAATATAATCCCCTACATAAATATCATCGAATGTTCCCTGACTAATCATCGTATACAAACTTCCGTCATTGTGATACTCCGTTATGT
>CAQBKK010000004.1 GCA_948760655.1 uncultured Bacilli bacterium
TTCTCCAAAATATCCATTGGAATCGATTTCAAAACATTCACTAAATGTTCTTGTGTAGCCAAGACCTGCAATAGTGCTATCAAAGTTAAATTCATTGGTGTGGCAGACTTCAATAATTTGGAATACTTCATTTTTCTTACGAGCGGTTGTTTGGTTACTAAATAGAATGGCAAGAAGTGCTTTTGCGATTAAATGATTTTTGTATTTAATTGATTCTTCTGTTTCTTGACTAAATATTTTAGCAAGTCTTATTGTTCTTTCGATGATTGGAAGTTGAGAATGGTTGGTTGCTTGTAACAATAGTGCAAAATCATCTAAGTTTAATAAATTTACAGGAATTTGTAATAGATAGTCATCTGGATCGGTTGGTCTTGTTGTTATAAATTTATAGCTATAATTGGGGTTAATTTCATTAATGTTTCCAAAGGCATTTTTGTATTCTCCATAGGCATCAAAAACAAAGATATTGGCATTATACGACAACATATGGGGATTTTGAAATAAGTTTTGGACAATTCTTGCTACTCCACAAGATTTTCCGCTACCTGTATTGCCAAATATTCCTACATGATTGGATAAAAGAGCATTGATGTTGGGACATACTTTGTATTCTTTATAAATGGCACTATTTCCTAGAACAAAAGATTTATTGCTTGGTTGTCCCACTAATTCGATTAGTTCTTCGTTATTTATTACTCTTATCTTAGAAGATAAAAGCGGTTTTCTTATAACACCATTTACGTAGTGATTGTTTACATATTCTCCAAGAAAACGAATTTTTATTTCTTCTTTGTTAAATTCTGTTACTTCCCCTAAGATTCTTTGATCTGGAGCTTCGAAAATAACGTTTACATTCATTAAATCTGTAGTGGCAGCCTCTTTTCCTTCATTTTCTACTACTGCAATACTTTCCCCAATATATTTTATTTTTCCAAACATGTCATACACCTCTTTATTTTCCTATTCATTTTATCATAGCCTAACTACTTTTTCCACTCCAAATTTCATACCATTCTTTTAAATTTTCTGTACTGCTTGAGATTAAATTTCTTATAACATTCCAAGTAATTGAGAAAGTTTGTTTGATTTCTTGAAAATCAATTTTCGCACTTTCACATAGATTTTGATCGTAGTTACATATTTTTGTTGTGGTAGTTAAATACATTTCTAAAATTTTATTTTTGATTCCTGTATATATTTTTTCGCTTGTACTCGTTATGCTTTCTTTGTATCCTGGAAGATACATTTCTATTTTATAGTCAATGGATAAAGCTATTTTTAATACTTGTAGTTTTGTTTGACTTGTTAAATCGTTTAATGTATATCCTTTTATTTCGCCATTGTAAAATAGAAAGTCAACAATAGTTATAAAACGAACTTTTATTTCTTCGTGTAGGGAAACATTTTCAAAATAGGTTTCCGTTTCATTTAAATATGCGATGACTTCTTCATCAGCATTTTTATTTTTTGTATTTTCTTTTGTTATATTTATACCACTGCTAGTAATGGTTGTTGGTTTTTCTTCATTTCCACTTTCTACAACGCTTTCCACGGTTGCATTTACATCACTACCTATAGGGTATTTTTCTTCTTCTACACCATGGATTAAGTATTCATTTTGACTCATATCTTTTATGATAATATAGTCTTTTCCTTTATTTACAATGGTTCCAGTTAAAATTATACTTTGCTTTTCGGTTATTTTTTCACTTTTGTTTACGGTTTTATAAACCCAAAAAAGAATTATAAATAAAAGAAAGATTCCTACTAATTTATAAATGGTACTTATTCGAATGCTTTTTATTGCTTCTATTATATTTTTTAATTCTCTTTTTATCTTTTTCATATTTATCACTTTTTTATTATAACAAAAAAAGTGATAAAGTAAAACTAGCTAATTTACAGATTTACTTTATCATCCGTGTAGTGTCCAATTTTCTTCTGCGTTTAATTGTTCGAGATGCTGAATTAATAATCTTTTTAAATCTTGAAGTGCAAGTTTTTGATTTCGTGTTTTTAGAAGACTATAGATGCTGTCTATGAATGCTTTTCTGTTGTTTATTTCTTTCATATTTAGCCAATCTTTTTTTATAGGGAGCATCACTTGTTTTTGTGGTATTGTTTCAAAATAAGAACAGATATTTAAAATATTATTTATATTATCTTTTGGTGTAATTAGAGTTAATTCTTTTGAGACCAAATCATATTTACAACCATGAGAGAAACATACCCATATTTTTTTTTTTGTTCCTTTTGTTCTTTATTTTTTATATAGACATCATTATATTTTTCACTAATGTCTGCTAATGTTTTAGTTTTTAAAACTTCTTCTATTCTTTTTTTGTCCATTTTTATCTCTACTATTTTAATTTTTCTTTTAGTATTTCTTTTGTCATAACGGGATTGGCTTTTCCACGAGTACTCTTCATAACTTGTCCCACGAAGTAGTCAAATAAGTTGTCTTTTCCATTTTTGTACTCTTCTACTTGATGCCTATTTTCTTCTAATATCTTATTAATAATAGTTTCTAGTTCTTTCGCATCTGAAATTTGTGCCATATCGCTTGAGATAAATGTTTTAGGTTCTTTCTTTTCTGTTATTGCTTTATAAAAAATTTCTTTTGCTTGCTTTGTTGAAATGGTGCCCTTTTTTATTTCATCAATGATTTGTTTTAAAAGATTTGGGGTTAAATAAAACTCTTTAATGCTTATCTCTTCTTTATTGATTTCTCCTAGAATTTGAGTGGTTAGCCAGTTACAGGCAGTTTTAGCATCTATTCCCAGTTGGATACAGTCTTCAAAGTATTCGGCGTACTCTCTTTCTTTTACAATGACACCTGCATCATAGTTGCTAAGGGCATATTCTTTCATGTATTTCTTTTTTCTTTCATTTGCTAAAGCAGGAATACTTTTTCTAATTTCTTCCAACCAAGTAGCATCTATTTTAAATTTTGGTAAGTTTGGATCAACAAAGTATTTATAGTCAATGGCATCAACTTTGCTACGCATGTAAATTGTGGTACCAGACTCTTCGTCCCATCTTCTTGTTTGTTGTTCCATGCTATCGTATTCACCAGTTTCTTTTAACTTTGTTTGGCGTTTTATTTCGTAGTTGATGGCATCTCTTACTCCTCCAAAGGAATTGACGTTTTTAATTTCAATTTTGGTGCCCCAGTTGTCTGGATCCGTTTCGTCTAAGTTGGCGTCCATAATGGATACGTTGACATCACACCGAATTTGTCCTTTTTTTGTGTCAGCATCACTAATATTCGCATACTGGTAGATACTACGCATTTGTTCTAGGAAAAGTACTGCCTCTTCGGCACTATGCATATCGGGGTTGGTTACGAGTTCTAGTAAGGGAACTCCTGCTCTATTGTAGTCGATGCAGGAAGTATCGTAGTAATGATCTAGGCTTGCTGCGTCTTCTTCTAGGTGAATGTTGTCTATTCCGACTCTAAACGTCGAACTATCTTCTCTTTCTACATCGATGTATCCGTTCATTCCTACACAATCTTCTGGTGGATTTTGGGTGATTTGGTAGTTTTTGGGCATGTCTGGATAGTAGTAATTTTTTCTTTCAAAGTACATATATTCTGGTTGTTTGCAGTGTAGTATCATACTAGCCATTAAGGAAAGTCTTACGGCTTCTTTGTTTAGGACAGGAAGCGTTCCTGGGAAACCCATATCAAGGGGTGCAATATTGCAGTTTGGAGTTTCGTTGTATTCGTTTTTAGCACTTGAAAATACTTTGGAATTGGTTTTGCTGACTTCACAGTGCATTTCGAGTCCTATTTTCGCAATGTAGTTTGCCATTAACTCACCTCCTTCGCAATTTGATTTTTATAGCCACACGCGTTTTCTATCGCATAAGCAATGTTTAAGACATTGGCATCGTCGTAACAGTTTCCTGTGATGTTTAGGGCAACGGGTAAGTCATTTATAAAGCCATCTGGAATTGTAATGGATGGAAATCCCCCAAAATTTCCAATTTGTAAGTGTTCTTCTAATGGTTCTGTCCCTTTCGTTTTTTCATTTTTCGAGTTGTCTAGGAATTTAGCTGGTCCTGTTCCTACAGGTAATATTACAGCGTCGTAAGTTTTAAATAAACTTTTCCAAGTATCTACAATTAATCTTCTTACTCTTTGAGCATTTTTTAAGTATCTTTCTTGGTTTTCTTTTTGCAAGACGTAAGAACCGATGATAAAACGACGTTTGATTAAAGGTGAAAATCCTTTTGTCCGATGATCCATCATCATTTCCGTGACGTTTTTTCCTTCTCCTCTTGGGCCGAATATGATACCTGTTAAATTGGATAGGTTACTGGTTGCTTCAGCAGAATAGATCGCTACATAGACACTCGGACAGGCTTCTAATAGTTTTTGATCGACAGAAACTTCTTCTACTTCCATGCCAAGTGTTTTGCACATCTCGATTTTTTCCATAAAGTTTTTTAGGTGTTCTTTTAGTTCTGTACTTGGGTTTTCATAGCTATTGATGTCGCATAGTTCTTTTATGTAACATAGTTTTTTTCCTTTTATTTCGCCATTTATGCTTTCGTAAAGATGGATATCTTTGGAGTCCCAGCTTGTCATATCGGCCTCATCAATGCCTTTCATGTTGTCTACAACGATAGCAGCATCTTTGACAGAACGAGTTAATACTCCGCAGTGATCTAGACTGGATGCGAAAGGAAATAGTCCATATCTTGATATCATGCCATAGGTTGGTTTGTAGCCAACGATTCCACAATATGCAGCAGGTTTTCTAATAGAGTCTCCTGTATCGCTTCCTAAGGCATACGGATAGACTCCTGCTGCAACGGCACAAGCGCTTCCTGCTGAACTTCCTGCGGTCATGCGTGTTTTGTCCCAAGGGTTTAGAACGGTTCCTGTGTGTCCAGTTGTACCAGTTCCTCCCATACCAAATTCGTCCAAAACGGTTTTGTTTACAGGGATGGCTCCTGCTTTGTATAGATTTTCTACCGCTGTTGCGTTAAAGAATGGAACATAGTTTTTTAAGGTGTTGGAAGAACCTGTTGATAAAATGCCTTTGGTGGAATAGTTATCTTTGATTCCAAAAGGAATACCTGAAAGTAAATTGTCTGTTACTTCTCCCCCCTTTGCATCTTCTAGTATGGTAACAAATGCATTGTACTTTTCTTGTACTTCGTGTGATTTTTCTAGGGAGCTTTTTACCAATTCTTCACTGGTTACTTTCCCACTTTTTAAAAGCTCATGTAATTCTTCGATGGTTTTATCCATTAATTTTCACCTCCTACCACTTTTGGTACTTCTATTTCTCTGCCTTCTGTTTTCTCACAATTTTTTAGAGCATCTTCGATAGGAATGGATGGTTTTGCAACATCTTCTCGCAAGGTAAAGACAAAATCATCTAAAGTATGGGTCATTGGCTTTACTTCTTTTATATTGGGAAATGCATCTACTTTGCTTAAGTTTTTATCAATAACAGCAAATTCATCGAGTACCATTTTATTTTCTTCTTCACTTAGTCCGATTAGAAGTTTGGCTGCTAAATCGTCCACAAGTTCTTTGGTAAAATTCATTAGTCTTCCTCTCTTTCTAAAAGAATTCTTTTTCGAATTGGACCTTCTATGTCTTTAGGTTCAAATTCTTTTGGTTTGAGCAAAAAGAATTCAAAATATTTTTTTAAATCTTTCTTTTGTAAATGTTTTTCGAAAACATAATTAATGGAATCTTCAATTACACATTCTTTGTTTGTTTCTGTTTCAAATAATTTACCTCTTTGCCAATGATACATATATTCAGGAAATGCTGGTAAAACTCGTTTGTATCCAAACAATTCTGGGAATTTATAAGCCAATCTTCCTTCTATAACTATTTTTTGAAATGCTATAAAATCTTGTTCAGTTAATTTTTCTGCAAATCCAAGAAATTGTAATAGATTATTTAAATTTTCTTTTTTAAATACTATAAATTTTTCTCTTTCTTGTAAGAATTTTTTATATTTTTTTTCTTCTATTGCTATTTCTTTTTGCCATAGTTCTTCTCTTTGGTCTTTCGTACCTAGCATTCTTTCTTTTATGTTCATTATATCTTCAATTGTATATGATTTTTCTTTAGAAAAATGATTAATTTCTAGGTTTAGTTCTTGTAATTTTTCTTCTGTGTAATAGGAATATAAAGGTGTTTCCCAATACAAATCATAAGCTGCTAATCTTCTTTTTCCTGCATCATAGGTGTCTACTAATGTATAAATAATAGGTCTTACTAGTTGGTAATTTTTATGTAAATTATTATATTGTTGTACTTCTCCCATATAGATTTGTTCTCTTGGAAAAGGAAATAGTATTCTTTCTTGATTATCTTTAATTTCGCTCATTTTCTTCCTCCCTTATGATTTCAATACCTAATTCTCTCAATTGTTTTTCACTTACTTCTGTTGGCGCTTCACTCATTAAGTCACTTGCACTTTGGGTTTTAGGGAAGGCTATTACGTCTTTAATATCATTGGTTCCAGTTAGGATCATGATTAGACGTTCTAAACCTGGGGCAATTCCAGCATGAGGAGGTACGCCATATTTGAATGCTTCTAAGACAAATCCAAAGCGTAATTTTGCGTCTTCCTCACTAATTGATAGGGCTTTAAAGATTTTTGCTAAGTCTTCTGTTTTATGGTTTCTGACTCCTCCACTTGCAAGTTCGTATCCATTTACAACTAAATCGTAACTACGTGAAATACAATGTTCTGGGTCGTCAATGGTATTTATATCTTGCACCATTGTGAATGGGTTGTGTTCTGCTTTCCATCTTCCTTCTGTTTCTGAATATTCAAAGAAAGGAAAATCCGTGATCCATAAAAAGTTTAGTTTTTCTTTATCGATTAAATCTAGTTCTTTAGCAATTTTGTTACGTAGTGCACCTAGGGATGCATACACAATTTTTTTGGTATCTGCGACAATTAGAATTAAATCGTTATTTTCTACTTGATAAGTTTCTTTTATTTGTTCTAATTTCTCTGGTTCTAGATTTTTGGCAATCACACCATTAAATTGGTCGTTATCATATTTTAGCCAAGCCAGACCTTTGGCTCCATAGATTTTCACAAAGTCCGTTAAGTGTTCGACATCACTTCTTGAGTATTTATCTCCATTGTTTTTGACGATTAAACATTTGACGATTCCATCTTTTTCAATAGCATTTCTAAATACGTTCATTTGTGTGTCTTTTAAGATGTTTGTCAGATCAAGAAGTTCCATTTCAAATCTTGTATCTGGTTTATCTGTACCGAATCTGTCCATTGCTTCTTGGTAAGTAATTCGTGGGAATTCTGGTAAGTCGATTCCCTTTACATCCTGTACGATTTTTTTAATCATTCCTTCTGTTACGTTCCATACATCTTCTTCGTTTGCAAAACTCATTTCTAAATCAATTTGGGTAAATTCTGGTTGTCTATCGGCACGTAAGTCTTCGTCACGGAAGCTTCTTGCAATTTGGTAGTAACGTTCAAATCCAGAAACCATTAAGAGTTGTTTAAAAATTTGAGGACTTTGGGGTAAAGCATAAAAGGAACCTTTATTAATTCTTGAAGGTACTAAGTAGTCTCTTGCTCCTTCTGGTGTCGATTTACAAAGAATAGGTGTTTCTATTTCTATAAATCCTAAATTGTCTAGGTATTCTCTTGCACTTTTACATACTTGGTGACGAACTAGAATATTTTCTTTTAATTTATCACGACGTAAATCTAAATAACGATATTTTAGACCGATGTTTTCGTTTACTTCGGTGTCATTATCATAAACGTTAAATGGTAGAGTTTCACATTCACTTAAAATTTCTAGTTCATTTACCATAAGTTCCACTTCTCCAGTGGGAATTTTTGGGTTAATCATTTCGTCAGTTCTTGCAATTAATTCTCCAGTCACTTTGATACAATATTCGTTTTTTAAACTTTCTGCCAAAGCAAAATCGCTTTTTAGAAAACTTCTATTGAATACGACTTGTAAAAAACCAGAACGGTCTCTTAAGTCAACGAAAATGACTCCTCCCATATCCCTACGTTTGTTTACCCATCCGTAGACAGTGTAAGTCTTATTTATATCTTTTTTTCTAAATTCTCCATTGTTATATTGTTTCATGTTCTTTTTCCTTTCTTTATCTTTCTTTTTGGTTGTCTTCTATATTATAAATTAATATATTATAGAGACTTATTTTTTCACCAAGGTAATTTTCTAGTTTTCTTTTTATTACAAAATTTAGTTCTTCCTTCGTTACTATTGAAGTACCCAAAAACCATATAAATCCTAATTCTATAAAAGAAATATAAGAATTTTTTGCTTTATCAAAGGTTGTATTCCTATTTAAAGCCCACTCTGTTATGGTACTTTCATAAGTTTTTGGAGGAATAACTGGTATTATTTCTCCTTCAGGGGATATCCATCCAGACTTTTTCATATGTCCTCCTTTTTAGTTGATTTTTCTTTTTAAAAATTCTTTTACTGGTTCTTTTGTGTTTCTCAGAAAAAATATTTTGTAAATAATTCGTATTTGCTATTTTTTTTATAAACGAAATATTGTTTGTTTTTAAATTTCTTCTATTACATGCTCTAAGTTTAAATCTTTGTATATGCCGCCAATGAGTTCTGCTAAGTGGTAATCATCGCTTTTTTCTAGAAAAAAGGCTTTTCAATTCCGTCTAATATGCGATTTGTCATGTTTAATCTAATTTTTCGTTAAAACTCACAATTTCCTGGAGTTCTAGGGTATGGAATAACATCTCGAATGTTATCGACTCCTGTTAGATAAATCAGTAGTCTTTCAAATCCCATGCCAAATCCTGAATGTATGCAAGTTCCATATTTTCTTAAGTTTAGATACCAATCTAAATCTTTTGCATCCATACCCATTTCTTTCATACGATTTACTAATTTATTATAATCTTCTTCTCTTTGAGACCCCCCCATTAATTCTCCAGCGCCTGGGACTTCAAGGTCAACTGCTGCAACTGTTTCATTATCTTCATTTTGTTTCATATAGAAAGCTTTGATATCTTTCGGCCAATTTTTAATAAATACAGGACCATCAAAGTATTCAGTAATGTATTTCTCATGTTCTTTGGCGATGTCACTACCATACTCAGGGGCAAACTCCCATTTTACATCTGCTTCTTTTAGTATTTTAATGACTTCTTTGTGATTAATTCTAGTAAATTTTGAATTTAGAAGTTTATTTAGTTTTTCTATAATTCCTTTTTCAACAAATTCATTAAAAAAGTTCATTTCATCGGGGCAATGTTCTAATACGTAAGATACAATGTATTTTAGCATATCTTCCATTACATCCATGTCACCTTCTAAGTCACAGAAACACATTTCTGGTTCAATCATCCAAAATTCTGCGGCATGGGTTTTGGTGTTGGAGTTTTCTGCTCTAAATGTTGGCCCAAAGGTATAGGTTTTTTTGAAAGCGGTTGCAAATGTTTCGGCTTCTAATTGACCACTTACGGTTAAATTGGTTATTTTTCCAAAGAAATCTTTAGTATAATCTGGTTCTTCTTTTAGTTTGTTTAGAGGGAGTGTAGTTACTTGAAACATTTCTCCTGCTCCTTCACAGTCACTTGCTGTAATTAAAGGGGCATGAAAGTAAACAAAGCCCTTTTCTTGGAAATAGGTATGAATGGCATGAGCTGCTACACTTCGAACCCGAAATACTGCTTGGAAAAGATTGGTTCTTGGTCTTAAATAAGCTTGTTCGCGTAAGAATTCTTTGGTGTGTCTTTTTGGCTGTATGGGATAGTCTTCTGGACAAGAACCTAGAATAATAATCTCTGTTGCTTTTACTTCTACTTCTTGTTTTCCTTCAGAGGGAACAAGAACTCCTTTTACATTTAAAGCACTTCCTACTAGAGTATGACTAATTGTTTCGAAATTAGAAAGATTTGTATCGTAAACTATTTGGATATGCTTAAAACAAGTTCCGTCGGAGAAATCAATAAAACCAAAATCTTTTTGTCGACGGTGATTTCTAATCCAACCATGTATTTCTACTTCTTTGTTTTTGTACTCTTCTGTATTCTTCCATAAATCTTTTAAGTCCATTTTTATCCTCCTTATATATTTGAAACCATGTAATCAATGATTTCATTTTCATCAATTTTTGTTTCTTCTTTGGTTATGTTATCTTTTACTGTTATTAGTCCTTTTTGTAAGTCTTCACTATTTAATAATATTAACATTCTTGCTTTGTTTCTGTCAGCTTCTTTGAATTGGCTTTTTAAACTTCTTCCTGTGGTATCATAGTCAGCGGATACACCGCTAATTCTTAAATCTTGTGCTAGCATTAGAGCTTTTAATTTTTCTTCTTCGTTGACGTATAAAATATAGGCATCTAGTGGACGTTTTTCTTGCATGTTCATTTCTTCCATGGCAAGACTTAGACGTTCTAGTCCACTTGCAAATCCCATACAAGGAGTAGATGGTCCACCTAGTTTTTCTACTAAGTCATTGTATCTTCCACCTGCCGCTATAGTACTTGCTCCTCCTAAAACTTCTGCATTTGATACAATTTCAAATACCGTGTAGTCGTAATAATCTAGGCCTCTTACAATTTTGTCATCTACTTCATAGTCGACATCTAAATATGTTAGATATTCAAGTACTTTCTTAAATCTTTTTTCTGATTCTTCGCTTTGGTAGTCTAAAATGCTTGGAACATTTTTTAGTATTTCAGAGTCACCATCTACTTTGCAGTCTAGGATACGTAAAGGATTGGTTTCAAAACGCACTTTGCAATCTTCACACAAGTCATCGATATAGGGTTTTAAATATTCTTTTAAGGCATTTTTGTAGTTTTCTCTATCGCTTTTGGCTCCTAAGTTGTTGATTTTGACATTTAAGTCTTTAAAACCAAGTTCTTCAAATAAGCGATAAGGCATAGAAATGACTTCGGCATCCGTCATTGGGTCATTGCTTCCGAGTATCTCTACACCGAATTGGGTAAATTCTCTATTTCTTCCATTTCCTGGGCGTTCATAACGATACATGGTGCCATTGTAATAGAATTTTTTAGGAAGTCCTGTTCCATACATTTTGTTTTCAATAAAACTTCTTACGACTCCTGCTGTTCCTTCGGGTCTAAGAGTTAATTCTCTATCGCTTCGGTCTTTAAAGTCATAGGTTTCTTTGGTGACGATATCGGTATCACTCCCAACCGTTCTATGGAATAAATCACGAGACTCAAATATTGGTGTTCTTATGTAATCGTAATTATAGAATTCACAGAAGTATTCGATGGCTCTATTCATAATTTTAAATTTAACGGCTTCTTTGTCTACGATGTCGTAGCATCCTTTTGGTTTTGTTATCATTTTCTTTTTCTCCTTTTTTTGAAATAAAAAAACCTAATAAATGTAAGGACGAAAAAAGTTTTCCGCGGTGCCACCTTACTTTACTAGGTACTCTCTTATTTTTATCGCAACGAGTGCGTTTCTATGTTATGAAAAGTTGTCTTTCAAAAATATTATCTTTAGGCATTCGCAGCAATCTAGCCTTCTCTTTAAAGTATGTTTATTTTTTACTTTTTCTTTTCCATAGAAAATTTTTGTATAGATTTATTTTATTACTAAACTTCGGTTAAGTCAATTTATTTCTGCTTATAGTATATGTAAGTTTTTGATTATTATTTGTCTTTTGTGCGCAAATTGCTTATGGCTTCTCTTCGACTTTGTTCTCTACTTCTTTCTCTTTTCAAAACATCTTCAGTGATACTTGAGTCATTGTCTGTTATTTTTCTATCATATTCTTCACTAATTTGTTTCATTCTTGTTAGTTCTACTTTTGTTTGTAATAAAGCTGCGTTTAATTCTTCTGTTTCTTGAAAACCTTTTAAACCTTTTAGCGTTTTTTCCATGTCATTGATTTCTTTTGCTAGATTGGCAAGCTCAATGTGTAAGTTTACTGCATTTGTAATTTGACTACATTCTACTTCTTTTTCTGTATCTAGGCTAGCCATCATTTCTTTCCACATATTTACTGCTAAGTTGTCTTCCTGTTCGCTTATTGGAAGTAGGTTTGTATCAAAAGTTAGATTGTTTAAAAATATTGTAGAATACCAGACCAAACACTTTGTATAACTGCTATAACAAAACTCTATTTTATAGTTCGAACCTTGGGATTGGTATTTTATTATTTCTGTACCATAAGTAGGTATTCTTTTTACATTTTCTAAAAAATATACCTTGTTATTATCTTCTTTGTTTTGTTCAGGTTCTTTATAAACTTTATATTCTGTTTTTGTAAAATCGTTTGTTTCGTCTAATTCTATGAATCTAAATCCTATCTGTTCTAGTTGGTTTAAAGTAAGTAAGATTTTGTTCAAATCTTTCCTGTTGCGATTTAAGTATTGAAAGAATTCCTGTGCTATTTCAGTGGTTTTAAAATAAAAAACAAATGTTTCTCCATTTATGTACTTCTTTAGTTTGTTAATTACTATTTGATTTTCTTTATAAAATTTTTTTATTTTTCTATTACTAAAAGAAGGCCTGTGACGAAATATTCCGCATAATTTATCGCCCTCTATATAACTTTCAGTTTCATTTTTTTCGGTGAATTGTTTTAAATTTTTCATAAACGTTTCATATTCGTCAATAATTTGACATAATGCAATTGCAGCTTTTATGTCTATTCTTATTTCTTTAGTCATTTTTTAACACTTTCTCTCTGTTTTTTATTTCAGTTTGACTTTCTAATTCTGGTTTTACTATTTCTTCGAAAAATTTTATTAATTCATTTATATCATACTCCTCTTGCAACCAATTATTTTCTATAATGAAATCAAAGAGTGATATTTCTTCTACTATGGTAAAGTTTTCTCCAATTGTGATTTCTGGAGTTTCTTTTTCGTTGTAATAATTGGGATAAAGATAAGTTATTTGCGTAACTCCACTTTCTAAGTCTATATAATCAATTGTGTCATAGTAAGAAACGCTTAATGTATGAGCATAACTATATTTGTAAAGTCCCATTAATTTTGGTTCTAATTCTTTTCCGTTATATTCTAGTATTATTATTTTTATGTTTTCATTTTCTAAATTTTCATAAGAAATAGAACCGCTTATTAAGTTTGCTTCTTTGTTATAAGTGATTTTTGATGCTCCTATGTCTCCAACATATATTTGTTTACTTGTATCTCCACACCCCCCCCAGTAGCGAAATGGAAGTACTCAAGCCCAAAGTAGCCATTAGTATTTTTATTGTATTCTTTTTCATACAAACCTCCTAAAACTTGTAAAGTTATTATAAAACAGATTTTCGGTTTTAGGAAGAATTTCTTTGATTGGATTTTTTGCTTTCTTTTGCTATACTATGTTTTAATAAAATTTTTTTAGGAGGGATTCTTGCAGATATTTTAGAATTTGAATTGCGTAAGAAAATTGTGGAACTTGCTTTGTTACAGCATCATAAACCTTATGAACATTATAGGAGCGGGCCTACTACTTTTGATTGTGCAGGTCTTATAAGACATTTATATTTAGAGATTTGTGGCATAGATTAGATAAATATTTGTTTCTGGTTCTTTTATTGCTTCGTTCCAATTTCTAATGAAATACACATGAATTTGGTGTCTTAATCATATTATTATAAAATGTTATTAGGTTCTTTTTTGCTATTTCTACTTTGTTGTCACTTTATAAAAGAAAAAACTTATATAGTTATTTTACTATATAAGTCCAACCTGGTTGCCAATTTTTTGCTTTTCGCCAGTCTTCCTTTATTGCTTCTTCCCAAGTTTTTCCTTCAGTAATTACTTGGAATGCTAGTTGAGGAGCTTTATGTGCGACTATCGCTATATGTTTTCCGTCATAGTTTTCTTTTAAATCTGTACAGAAATCTCTTATTCTTGCTTCTACATCTTGCATACTTTCTCCGTTTGGAAATTTGCTTTCTATATGTGTTTCGTAATTAGCAAAACTTGTATCTTTCCCATTGTAGTCGCCATAATTGCATTCTCTAAGTCTTTGGTCTTTTTTGATTTCTTTTACCCCATCAAAGGTATACTTGGCAGAATCGATTGCTCTTTTTAAATCAGAGCAAAATACAATATCAAATTGATTAATGTCTACTTGTGTTTTTTAAGTAATACTTTGTTCAATGCCTTTTTCTGCTAATTCACCAGGAAGCCACCCAGTTGATTTGTGTTCTAAATTATCAGTTGTTGTTCCATGAACAAAATATGTTATTTTTACGTCCATTTCCCTTTCCTTTCCTAATTATTATAACATAAAAAACTCTTTAAAAACTTTTTTTCTTATATATTCCATTTTGCTCACTAAATTTGTTGTATATAAAGGCCTTGTTGTAATGGTTTTATCTACTGCAATTTCTTCTTTCTCACATGCAACATAAAAATCATTGTATAAGTTATTTAAATTATCATCAAAATGTTTTTGCAAAACCATATTAAATAATTCTTGTTTTTGTGTGGTTAGTAGTTCTTCTATAGGAGAAGGTATTTTACTTTCTAACTCTTTTATTATATCAATACCGATTTTTTGGTATCTTTCTTTTGTTTTTTGAAGATCAATTCCTTTTAGAAAAAAGCCTTCCATGGTGTATTGAATTCTATTTGTGCCTTGTTCTCTTCTGCCATCGTAGCCGTAGCGAAATACAACTGCGCCTTTTTTTATTTGAGCAATAAAACATTTACTTGTTTCTTTATTTTCTATAGGGTCAGGATAAGTTTGGTTTTCTTTTAAACGTTTTTCTATTTCATGTACTTGATGAATTCCTGCATTTCTAAATTCTTGTTCAAATGGAGCACAAATGGTTTCTAATAATTCTTGGTAATCTTCTTCGTCTAAGCTTTTTGGATAAATTAGAAAATTTTCTTGCTTTCTTATGTCTCCAGCATTAAAAAATAATTCTATTGTGTATTGCTGTTTATCTTTCATTTTCTTTTCCTTTCTTTTTCTCTATAATTTCTACTAACATATTAGCAGATTTTTCTACAATTCTATACCATCTATACTGGTTTGGTATATCCATTCTTTTAAATCTTCGTTATTATTTGTTTCATAGAATTTAATCAATTTTTCCAAAAAGAAACTTTGATTTTCTTTGGCAATACTTAAAATACCACAACCATTATCAATCATAATTTTATTAGCAAATAGCATGGCTACTCTTTTATTTCCATCAATGAACATTTGGCGGCGCATGATATAGAGCATGCATTCAATAGCTATTTCTGTTTTGCTTTTTTCCTCTTGTTTTAAAATACTTTCTAGTTCTTCTTTGATTTGACTTTCAAAAGGAAATTCTGGTTTCCAAGTTGTGCCACCAATATTTACAGGAGTTGTTCTAAGAAATCCAGGTTGGGGAACTAATTTTTCAGTGGTTAATTTATGAATCTCACATAGGGTTTTATAGTCTGCTTCTATTTCTTCCGTTTCTAAAATAAAATTCCATGCGTATTTCAAATTATTAATGGCTATGACTTCATTTACTGTTAAGCCACTTACTATTCCTCCATCATACAAACTTTGTGTTTCTGGATAAGTTACGGCTATTCCTTCTAAATTGGCACTTTTCCATATATAATCTACTATATTTCTTTTTGCTAAAAATATGTTTTGTTCTCGTGTTAAATTGTATTTGTCTTTCATCTTTTTCATCCTTTGCTCTATTCATTATATCATGCACTATTCATTTTGTTCTATAAATTCACTTCGTTTTAGCCATTTTTCTTCTAGTGAAGTTAAAGTCTTTGTAATCTCTTCTAATTCCTTTTGTAAGTCCTTCATTTTTCCAAAATCTTTAAAGTTTTCTTTATTATAAAGTTCTTCATTTATGATTTGTTTTTTATTTGTCCATTTCGTGATTTCTTTTTCTAATTTTTCCAATTCTTTTTTTGAACTTTTTTCTTCCGTTTTTTTGCATGTTTCTTTTTTCTTTCGATTTTTCTTTTTTTCTTCTACCAGTTCCTTGTTTTTTTCTTTTTCTTTGTATTCTAAGTAAGTACAATGGTAATCTGTTACTGTTGCATTTTCAAATACAAGTAAACGGGTGGCTAATTTGTTTGTGAAATACCGGTCGTGGGAGACAAAAAGAATGGTCCCTTTGTAAGAGGAGAGGATATTTTCTAGTTGTTCTTTTCCTTCTAAATCTAAGTGATTGGTCGGTTCATCTAATATTAAAAAATTCGGTTTTTTATATAAAATTTTGCAAAGAGAGAGTCTTACCTTTTCTCCTCCAGAGAGGACATTTATTTTTTTGTTTACATCTAAACCACTAAATTGAAAGGCTCCTAGAGCACTTCTTGCTTCGTTTTCTAAGCATTCATTATAGGTACTTTTAAATTCTTCTAAAATGGTATGTTGCTCGTTATTCATTTTGAGCGTTTGGTCAAAGTAACCAATTGTTACATTAAATCCAAAAGTTATGTGTCCTCCTTTTGTTGGTATTAAGCCATGGATTGTTTTTAAAAGAGTGGATTTTCCTGTACCATTTGCTCCGATGACTCCTATTTTTTCTCCTTGCAGTATTTCTAAATCTAGTTTAGCAATTGGTTTGTCGAAGCCAAATTCTAAATTTTTGCAAGAAAGAACATTTTTACCACTGAGTGTCATTTTGTTTAAATTCATTTTAAATGTTTTTTCATTTGCTCTTCTTGGTTTTTCTATTTTTTCCATTCTCTCTATCATATGGAGTTTGGAAAGCGCCATTTTTGCTTTTGATGGTTTTTTTCTGAATTTTTCATAGAGTGTATTTAGTCTTGCAATCTCTTTTTGCTGACGTTCATAGTCTTTTAATTGTTTTTCGTAGTTTTCCTTTTTTTGCTGTTCAAATTTTTCGTAATTTCCAATATATTCGGTGGTTTTTCCGTAAGAAATATCAATGATTGTATTCACTGTATTATTTAAAAACATGCGGTCATGAGAAACAATGATATAGGCTTTTTTGTAGTTTTTTAAGTAGTTTTCTAACCATTCAATTGCTGTGATATCTAAATGATTGGTGGGTTCATCTAGAAATAAAATATCTTTTTGGGATAAGAGAAGTTTTAGAAAGGCAATTTTGGTTCTTTCTCCCCCTGAAAAAGAAGTAATTGGTTTTTGCTTATCGCTCTCACTAAATCCAAATTTACTTAGCATGGTTTCGTATTCTTTTTGGTAGGTATAGCCTCCTAAGTATTCAAAAGTATCTAAAGCATTTGTATATTCTTCTATAGTTTTGGTATCTTGTTCGTTTTCCATTTTCTTTACTAATCTGTCTAGTTTCTTTTCCAGTTCTGTAATTTCTTTATAAGAATCTTTTATTTCTTCTAAAAGGGTATTATTTTCGTTTTTAAAGGTTACTTGTTCTAGGTAACCGATGGTAGGATTTCCTATTTCTATAATTTCTAAAGGGCTATCTTCTACTCCTTCGGTGAATAGTTCTTTATTTCTTAAAGCATTTAAAAGGGTTGTTTTTCCTGCCCCGTTTCTTCCTACGATGCCAATATGAGAGGTATCTATAATATCTAAGTTGATTTCATTTAATATAGTACTCCCATTTAATTCAATAGCGGCATTTTTAATTTGGTATTTCATGATGTTTTTCCTCTCTATTTTTAGTTTAGTCTTCTATTTCTATTGTATTTTTATTTAGTTTTTGTAGATTTGTTTTTAGAGAAAGCATATAGGGGATATTACTTCCAATTTCTATTCCATCTATTTTATGATTTGAGTGATTTAAAGGAAGTATCTTTTGTTCATAAAGTTTTTGATTTAATAATGTATATATGTTTTCTATCGTATTTGCTACGTAATTTTCAAAATAGTATAGAGTCCATACTTTTTGCGATTTTGAATATTTAAGTTCAAAAATTGGTTCTAATTCCTCAACAATTGAAACTTTCTCTAATTGAAATGTTTTTTTATACTCATTTATTAGTATTTCTTTTCTTACTTCTTTAGTAAAACCTTTTTCTTGTTCGTAAATCTTTTGATATATTTCTTGGTATTCTTTAATTAACTCTCCATATGTGGGTGCGTTAGTAAAGAAATGATGTTCATTTATAGTAAATTTATGTTTTGTTTCATAAAAAGAATAAAGACAATTCCAAGTACTGGGGGATGAATTATAAAGTAGTAATCCTTTTTTCATTTTATATTTAATATTAGTGTAAAGATTTAATGCACTGTCTAACCTTGTAGGAATTTTATCCATAGGAACTTTTTCATTTAAAATTTCTTTCGTTATAATCATATCTATCTATCCTTTTTAAGGATTATATCATGTTTTTCTACAATTAAAAATATCTGTATTTAAGCAGATATTCTTTCTAGTTCATCAATTGCTTCCCGTGCTATTTCTTGATCGCTTAGGTGATGTTTTTCGGTACCAATGATTTGGTAATCTTCGTGTCCTTTTCCAAGAACCATTAGAATATCTTCTTCTTGTAATAAAGATACTCCTTTTTTGATGGCTTCTTTACGATCATAGATGACTTCATGATTATTTTGTTGTAAGCCTTCTAAAATATCATTCATAATTTGCGTCTCGTCTTCTGTTCTTGGATTATCGTTTGTGAGTATTACGTAATCTGAATGTTCTTCAGCAGCATGTCCCATGATGGGTCTTTTTTTGCGGTCTCTATCTCCTCCACAACCAATGATGGTAATAATACGCCCTTTTTTATATTCTTCGGCACTTTTTAGAACGTTTATAACGGCATCTGGCGTATGGGCATAATCAATGAAGATACTGTTTGTTTTGTAAGTTATTTTCTCCATTCTTCCATTGGGAGCACTTAATTCATTTGTTAAATTTAGAATTTCTTCGATACTAAATCCCAGTTTATGGACTAGCATGGTAGCGGTTAAAAAGTTGTAGACATTGTATCTTCCTACCATTTTAATCGTGGTTTCGTATTCTTTTTCTTCATAAGTAAATAAGATTTTGGTCTTCCTATGAGAAAATTCCATATTTTTAATAGTAACGTTTCCGTTTGTGTCAGATATCGTGATATTTTGATTTGTTTCTAAAACAAAGTGGCTTGCATAGGTATCGTCGGCATTTATGACAGCTATTTTTTTGTTTCTTGTGCGTTCGAATAATTTTTTCTTTGCAGCACAATAGTTTTCCATAGTTTCATGATAATCTAAGTGGTCCTGCGTTAAATTGGTAAATGCTACTTCGTCAAATTCCAATCCATAAATTCTATCTTTATCTAGAGCATGACTACTGACTTCCATCACTATTGTATCGCAGCCAGCATTACTTGCTTCTAGTAACATTTCGTAGAGTAAATCAGTATCGGGAGTTGTGTTATTGACTTCTTTTTTTATATCAGCGTAATAAAAACCTATTGTTCCTATATAAGCGGGTTTACGTCCTAGTTTTTTTAGCATTTGGTAAACAAGAAAACAAATTGTTGTTTTTCCGTTCGTTCCTGTCACACCAATCAAGTTCATGTCTTTTATTTTTGGATAGTAATTTTCATATAAGTATTCGTCTAAGTATTTTCTAGTGTCTTCTACGATTATAGTTTCTACGGGATATGAACCTTCTTCACAAATAATTTTTGTTGCTCCATTTTTAATCGCTTGTTCTATATAGTCATGTCCATCACGATTTACATTACGTATCGCAATGAACGTATCCCCTTTAGTTACTTTTCTTGAATCTGTTTTTAGATTAATCATTATACATCACAACCTTTATTAGTATTATAGCACAGTCAAAAAAAAGAGTGCTAGTTTTTAGCACTTTTAAAAATAATACTTCATTTGACCATTGTTACATAAGTTATTTGCAATTATGCTTTCGTAATAAAGATTTCTATATTTATTTGTCATTTTATATGTAATTTCCTCCTTCGATAATTCTAAACGCCCCTCTCAGGTCAAACCTAGCTAGTAATGTTCTGTAAATAGATTTATTTTTTACTTTTGAGAATCAAATTTTGTATCAATATTACGCAAGTCCATTTCTTTCGCATTAACGACTCTAAATCTGTACAAATTTCTAAATCAAAATCATCTATATTTTTATTCAATTTGTCACGATCTATCATATTTCTACTTTCTCTTTATCATCTAAAATAATGGGATGTTTAAATATTTCCTTTGCCTTTTCTTTATTTGTGGTATGAATAGGAATCACAAAATTGGGTCGTATTATGGAATTTATTAATTTCATAGTTTCCACATTAGCATGGCCAGATGTATGAAGTGTTTTAATAGTAATACCTAGATTTTCTAACTCTTCTAAACATTTTTTTATACTTTCCCGCTCTTTATATCCTTCCCACATAGAATAAACTAGACATGCATTTGATAGCAGTCCTTTTTCTTTTAACATTTTTATATCCTCTAACATAGAAATTTTCACCATCATGCAAAAGTCTTTATGAAGAGCTAAACTATTTTTATATTTTTCCATAGGAGCAATATATTTTTCTTTAAAATCTTCTGATTTTCTATTGTAAACATTTGGAATCCACACAGATACTTTTGGAAAATGAATAGGATTTGGAATTTTTTTACTCAAACGAGTTGTAATGGTTGCCGTAAACAAGTCTTCAATAAATCTTTTATTCGTTCTAACAGTTGCTTTATAAAAACTAACGATTCTATCAATATTTGTTGAAGATTGTAAAACAAGGACTTGGTTAAAATTTTTAAAAAGTTCTGTCGCTTCTACTTCTAAACCCATTTCGGTTTGGAATTTTTTATCTTCTCTACTAAAACAGGTTCCCTCTGTAATTAAAGCATCAATATTTAATTTGCCAATTTCGTATAAGTTATCTAGAAATTCTTCTTTTTTTCTTCCATGATTTCTAAAATCTCCCGTATGAAGAATTCTTCTTCCATTGCCTTCAATCAAAAACATTGCAGAATTATAGGCAGAGTGATCCACTTTAAAAGGAGTAATCCTCATATCTTTAAGAGTAATGGGATGATTAAACTTAAAAGTTTTCGTCCTTACTTTTACGGTTTC
This sequence comes from uncultured Bacilli bacterium, assembly GCA_948760655.1. Next base: position 20,962 of record CAQBKK010000004.1, read on the forward strand.
CTTGTTTGTAAAATCACAAGTTAGTTCGTAAATATCCATTGATTTTTCTTCTACATAAATAGGAATATCTTTATTAATATAGTGAATTAAACCGATATGATCTCCATGACTATGTGTAATAAAAACAGCATCAAATGTAGATTTTCCTGTTGTTAGTCCTTCTATTTTAGGAACAGCAATTTCTTCATTTCCATCTACTGGCAAGTCTTCTCCAAAATCAATTACAATTTTAGCGCCATTACTTTCAATTATGGTAATACATCCACCTATTTGGTTTGTCCCTTTAATTACTTCTATTTTCATTTATTTTCTCCCCTATTTTATTATTAAAAAAAAATATATTTAAATTTATAGGCGTTACATTCCTTACGATTACTAAAAAGGATACAAGTAAAAATGAATCTCTTCTTTTGACAATTCACTTAGTAAAGAAATAAGATTTATCGTGTACCAAGTATTATGGTAACATATTTAAATTACCACATATAGGACTTGAAGCAATTACAGTGAGTTTATTATATAACACACTATCAAATATTTTTTTATTCCATTTGATTTACTCCATTCCTATCTTATTATAAGCTTTTTACAGCATACTCATTATTTTCAGTTTCAGATAGAAAAAATATTTTAATATTTAATGTTTCCATCAATTTTAATACTTCTTTGCTACCCATTTTATCCTTATATTCATTATATTGCTTACTTTCTTCGAATACTAGGATTGCTGGTATAATATTATAATTTGCATATGCAAAATCTTCTAATAATTTTTCTGTATCTACTGTTTTATAGTAAGTATAAATTTCTAATGCACATCTTAAAAGATTTTCTGGGTTCGATTTTCTTTTCAGTTCTAATAAATATACTGTATTATCTATTGTAGAAATCATATCTATTTTTCCAACACTATCATTTCGAACATTTTTAAGTGGAACTTGATAATCAATTACTTTTCCGATGCAATCATATTCTTTACCATACATTGCCAAAGCAATTCTCTCTTCTTCTCGATTTGAGATTTCTTTTTCTGTTGTGCCATCATGGTTCTCCACTTTGTAACTACTATTTCTTCTTAATACTTCTATTGTATCCCAAAATTCCATATGATTATTTATATATTCAGCAATGACTTCTGAACATTTTTCTTCTGTATCTTTAGTTAGACTACTATAATTTATACACTCTAATTGGTATAACTCCTTCACATTATTATTTTTAATTTTTTCTTCTATTTTTTCGATAATTTCTTGTTTTGTATATCTCATTTTCTTCTCCTTCTTTCTTTTTTATATCTAACGCCTGAATTGTAACACGATTTCAATTTCCGAACAACTCTAATCAATACCATTTCCCGTGTAATATTTATGCGTTTTTATATAATTGATGAAATCTGCTTCTAAAGTTATTTGGGAACAATTCAATACTTTGTCACAATTCTTAGACCCCAAATTGTACACTACTTTTTTGCAACTTACTTGGAATTATCATAGTTTTCCAGTCAAAACATCAAATCACTTCCTGCAATGCTAATCTTATTAAGATTAGCATTTATTTTATTTACTAACCCCAACGACTATGAGGTATAAATAATCTTTATATGTAGGTTTAGTTGTGAATCCTTCTACATTTGGCACAACCAAAATCAATAATTATTTTAGTATTAGTACTACTTATTTTGGTGATACATTCACCTATTTGGTTAGTACCTTTAATTGGTTTTATTTTTGCTAATATCACTTCTTTTCTTTTAAAATAAAATTATTATCATTCCATTTAGGATAATTAGGATTAATTCGCATAATACTTTTTATAATTTCATTTTTTTCTTCTTCAGTTATTTTATAAGATTCACAATATTCATCAAAAAAGTTAAGATTATCTTCTTTAGTTTTAGTACTTTTAATTGCCTTCAAAACAAAATCTTTATTTTTTTCATCTTTAACTATTATTTTCGTATTATTAGGTAAACCATTAAACAACTCCCTAGAAGGATATTCTCTCCCACTTACTTTCGTTAGTTTTATTTTTTCGAAAGAAACGTTACTTAAATCTAAAGATTCTAAAGAAAAACAACACCTAAACATTTCATTCATATACATAAGGCTATCCGTTTTAAAACTGCTCAAATCTAATTTTTTTAAACTTTCACAATTAGAAAACATAGAATCCATATTTTTAACTTTTAAAGTATTAAAACTTTTAAGATTTACTTCTTCTAAAGATATGCAATTGGAAAACATTCCTGACATACTTTTGACATTACTCGTATCAAAACTACTTAAATCTAAAGACTTAACTTTTTTTAGACTGATAAACATATTAGACATATTATCTACCTCACTTGTATCCATATTTTCAAAAATCATTTCTTTTACATCAAAAAATAAATTATGATTGAAATATTCTTCCTTATTTCCACCAGTATATTCTCCAAATAAAGTAGCACATTTAGTTAAAACAATCACAGCATCACTTGCCACATATAAGGTTTCTTCTTTTATAAAACAAATTACTTTACTATAATTATTTTTAGAATAATCAGTTATATCAAATACTTTTTCGTTATACGCAAGTTCTTCTATTTCTTCGGCACTTAAATAAACGAATAGAACTTTTGTAATCTTATATTTAGGTTTCATTTTACAAGCTTCACTAAAATCCTTAACTTTTTCACACAAGCAAGTAAAATCGGTCATATAATTTTTCTTTTTCATTTAATACTCCTTTAAACTAGTTTTAGTATACCATGGCACTTTTATTTTTTTAATAAATTTTGGACAATTTGAGTCATATCATTTTTATACATTACATTTATAGTTTGCATTATTATTGATAGAATAACATCACTTTCTAATTTTGCTTGTCTAGTTAAGTTTCCTTTTCGATAAAACATATTTACTTTTTTAAAAAAATCTCTCTTCTTATCTTCATCAGTAAAATTTTCTAGTAAATCACTTAGATATAATTCGTAGTAATCTTTAGGATAAAAAGTACGATAATAAGCATCATAATAATATAAAACTACTTTGGATAACCAATTTGGATTTTCTTTATTGTCTAAATTAATTAAATCGTATATTGTTTTTGGATTATTAAAATTTGTTGTAAATCTTATCCGTAGTCTAGGACTATACATATCAAAAATAAAAGGACTATTACAATAACAAGCATCAAATGATTCTCTAAAAAAAGACTCTTTTAAAACTTTTTTATTTTCTAAAGGAATACAATCTATTGCTAAATCAGTTTTTTGGGATAATAAAGATATTCTATTTATAGTATTCGTCGGACGAAATCTAATGGTTACAAAACACTTATCTGTAAAGGTATTAATAAAACTAAAACATATACTTTCTCCTAGGTATTCAAGAGAAGTAAAATTAAGTATTTCAAAATATTTTGGTACGACATAATATGTATCTGGAATATAGCCCATCCTTTTTATAACGTTTTTTTCATTATTTAACTTCATCATTTTATAAGTTGAACAATTAAATAAATTCACCTTAAATACTTCTGTTATTTTTTCTTTTAATTTAGGGATTATATCTGTTGCAGCAAATATTTCAAATTTAAGAGTCTCTTTACTTAAAAATGGTAGTAAATCATTTACATCATCTATGGGGCTAATTGGTATTAACCCAAGTAAATAAGCAACCATTGAATGTGCAAAATAACTTCCTACTAAGATGGAAGATTTTAACTCTTGAGCTTTGTTTTTAATACTTTCTAAAAGTAAGATAGTTCCTGCTAAGTCTTGTTTATAAATGATGTCTAATTCCTCTTCTAAGCGCATTTTTACTTCTTTAGGTATACTATCTAAATATATTAAATTAGCTCTTTCATAAACCACATTTCTTAATTCATTTTTATTTTTTTCAAGAAGTTTAATGCAAGTATTAAATTCAAAGTTATAGTCTTCTACCTTTTTAACTATTTCATAAGCATTATTAATTACAACATCTTCTTTGTTTTTTAAATAGTTAAAACTTTCTAACATTTCCTTAGTACTTAGATAATACTCATCATGATTACTCAAACTTAAATCATTTTTATTTATTCTAGTTGGAGTACTTGTCGCAATTAGAAGAATTTTATTTTCTAAACAAAATTCATTTAAATTTAAAACCTCTTCTTTAGTGATTCTAGGGGTTACTTCAATATAGTCATAATATTTTATAATCTTAGTATAATCTAAGTTATTATCAAATTCGCTGATACCAAGAATTAAATCATTTAAATAGTCATTTAATTCCTCGATAGTTAAATAAGGAATTTTTTTTTATTAAGCATGGAGATAATTCGATATAATTTTTTTATTCCATTTTGATTTTTGGCAATTAAAACACTAGGTACTAAGAGATCAACAAAACCAATATTCAAACTTACACCATATATAATTTTTAAATCTACTTCCATTTCTTTTTTTAGTTTCTCTACTTCAGTAATAGATGCACAAGTACAAAAGTCAATAATACTGATGGTTTTTATATTTTCTTTTTTAGCAAATTCTAGTAATTCTTTAATCGTTATAACACTATCTTTTCTTTTGTAAGAATATATGGTTTTAGTGTGTAATTCAATTCTTTCTTTCATAAAATTCTCCTCTTTGTAATGATAATATAACATGCAAAATCTATCTATCTTTTGAACGACAAAAAAATACAAGTATATTTACTTGTACTTAAGTATTAAAAATCTATTTTAATAATCGCAAATAATGTTAGTTATAATAAACTTTATCACTTTCATCATATAAAACTAAATCGATATTAATATCTTTATCCTTGATGAAATCCATAATTAATTTGACTATTTTATGCCCTACTTCTTCGTGTAAAAATCCATAATGTCCTGTTCCTAGACTAGGACATAATATATTTTTATAATTATTGTTTTCTATTTCTTCTAGCATGTTTTTATAAGTTTTAAAAAGTTTATCCATCGCCACATCATATTCATAATCATAAAATTTTGGTCCTTGAACAAACATGATATCCATTCTTAAATCAAAGCCAGGTGTTATACGTACTTCTCCTACTTCCATTAAATTATCTTCTGTAAAATAGCTAATATTATAAGTACTTTGGGTATAGTTTTCTAGTTTTTCTACATTAGCCGCATGAAATATTGCCCCACTTATACCCATGCCACAAACCATTCTTGGATTAGTAGGATTAATAATTAAATCATGATTTTTAAGTATTTCAGCACTAGTTATATCACTGATTAGTATTCTAAATTTTCCCATTACACACACTCCTTTATCGAAGAAATATTTAAACATGAAATATTCCCATAGTCCCATAAATTAGCCAAATCTTGTAAATTTTTCTTAGGTAAAACCTCTTTTAGATTTTCCACCATTTTATAAATATCATCACATTCTTTCAAAAAATCTGTTAAATCCAAACAATAAATATCATCATTTATTTCATTTTTAAAAATAGATAAATACTCCTTAATATTATATCCTATTAATCTATTTGAGTGGTTCATAATTTTTTTGAAATTTGAAATATCTTCTTCACTTATCGTCTTTCTAGAATCTAGAGATAGTTTTAATTCATCTTTTATATTAAAGTTCATATCAGTCTTTATCGCCTCAAAAAGAATTAATTGATTAGATTTTTTCTTAATATGTAACAAGACAAAATCTAAGTATAAATCACTATAAAGTTTGTAATTACTTTGGTTAGATTTCATTATACTCATCCTATTATCTTTAACTTCATAAAACCAAAATTTTTTATAATTATCTTCATCTTGTTTTTGACAGCAACTCATTATTAAAATATTTTGAACATACTTTTTAAATATATCTTTAAAATCTAAATCATTATCACATTTTAAATTTTTCTTAATACTTTGATTATACGAAAGAACTATATGAATACCATTTTCACAAGAATATTTTTTAAACTTTTTTAATATTTCTTCTAAGGAATATTTAGACATCTTAATTAAGATATTAAAATAGTTAATTATTAATAAATCAGTATCTTTCTCTTCATCATATTCTAAAATATAATCAATTGGATCAACATTAAGATTTAAATATAAGGCATCACACATAATAATATTACTCATCTTAATTTTTTCTAACGAATCCACAAATAGCTCTCCATTTATTTTACAAGTTTTTTTACTAGATATTAAACATGGCTTTAAGTATCCATAAATATTTTCTTTATTGGTATTAGAAATTAAAGATAAAAGTGAAGAAATATAAAAATCACTTGGCCCATCATAATTAACTATTAATATTTTTTTATCATTCTTTATTCCTAATTCATATAAAGTATTTATGATAAATTCGTGTTTCCCTGAACCAACATTAGAAGCGATTAAACTAATATTTTCTGTTAACAATTTATTGATATTTCTATTTAGTCTACTCATTTTAATTCTCCTTTAGTTACTATTTCAAAATTATTTTTATTCCATTTTAATGGTCTAACACTTTCATCAAAATTTAAAATATATTCCAGTTCATGAGTATCTTTTACTCTAATCTTAATTTAGCGGGCAATTCTAAAAAAACTTCATCGTTTTCATCAATTAAATTTAATTGATGAAAGATAAAATTCTCAATATTCAAATAAGTTAAAGCGCTACACCCATTAAACATTTCATAATGAAAAAATACACTTTTACTTTGTTTTATAGTTAGTTCAGCTAAAATATTTACAAATATAGATCCTTTACTTAAAATAGAATTGGTTTTTATGATATTAATATCTGATGCTCAAAAATTTTCAATTAATTTCTCTTTATTCATTTCCATTCACTCCTTTTATCCATAATAACAAATCATTTCATAACGTTTTTAAACGACAAAAAAATACAGGATATTTTCCTATTATTCATTAGTTAAACATCGATTTTGTTAAATGCTATTTTAAATAATATACCATTCATTGCTACTATAATCGTAGCCAATATTATTATCCAAGTAATTTAAATCATTCATAATTCTTTCTACTTGTCGATCATTTATTTTAAATCTATTTGCAATTTCTTTGGTTTTTATTGTTTTGCTATTTTTTATAAAAGTTCTAACATTATCTAATTCTTCTAATTTTCTTTTTTGAAAATTTTTAGGTTTAAAACTCAAAATACATTCATAATAAGTTTTTTTTACTTCATCTGAAAAACTACTATCACAGATAAAGTATTTAGGGCAATATTTAATTCTAGCATACTTGTTCTCTTTCCAATATTTATTTTCATCTTCTGTTATTATATAAATAAAATTAAAGTTTTTAAATATTCTACGATAGCTTTTATCTATTACAACAATATCACTAGGTAATAAAGATTCATCTATAATAACTAAAAAACCTTGTTTTCTTTTTAATTCTTCTAAAGCATTAAAATAATTAATATAAGGAAATCTGATAAGTAACTTTCCTTCTTGCTGGGTTTCAAAATTATCTTCTCTTTTATCTATAAGATTTATTTTTTCTTTTAAACTATTACAAACAAAAACATTACGGCTCATTTTTTCAGGATAAATTCTTTTTGGTAAAACATCGATTTTTATTATAGGGACACTCACGTTTTTTAATTCTTTTTTTAAGTTATTTTGAATAGCTATTGCTGAAGTAGCTTCCATGTAATTCATAGTTGTTCTAAGTTTTAATAATGATTCGTTAATATACAAAAATATAATTAAATCACAGTCTACTAAACACTCAGAAAATAATGGTATTCCTTTTGTTATAATCATTTTACTCTCTAACGCTTTCTTTTCTTGAGGAGTTATATAAACATATCCATATTTTTCTAAAATTAAGTCATCTAATAAATCGTTGTAATATGTACCTATTTTCAAATTATTTAAAATAGTTCTTTTACCACTAAACTTTGTTCCTAGTATTAAAATTCTTTTATCTTTATTTTCGTTAATTATTTTTTCTATTTTCTTGGTTTCTTCTTTCATCATTATTCTTTCCATAAAAACATCCACATATTCTTGGCGATATAAATTATATTTTTTGGCTAATTCTATACTTTTTTTATCCCCTTCCTTTTGTATTCGGGGTATATAGTCCATTTTCCCCTAGAATAATCCATAATAATTTTGTTTCCATTTTCTATTTTTCCTTTGAATCTATTATTATTGTAATTGGACCATCATTTTCAATATTCACTAGCATTTCGGCGCCAAAGATGCCTGTTTCTACTTTTACTTGCTCTTTTAGTTTTTGATTAAATAATTCGTAAAGTTTGATGGCACTATCCCCTTTCATCGCTTTGATGTAAGACGGGCGATTGCCTTTTTTTGTGTCTGCATACAATGTGAATTGACTAATAGAAAGAATGCTTCCTCCAACTTCCAGAATACTTTTATTCATAACTCCGTTTTCATCGTCAAATATACGAAGATTTAGAACTTTTTTAACTATATAATCGATGTCTGTTTCCTCATCACTCTCTGTGAAGCCAACGAAAATACATAATCCGCTCTCTATTTTTCCTACTATTTCCTCATCAACACTCACTTTGGAATGTTTGCTTCTTTGAACAACTACACGCATTATTTCTTACCTGCTTTCTTAACGAAACTTAAAGTATACAAACTATTTAAAAAGTCGTTCAATTCAGTTGTATTTTTTACTTTCAGTGTTAAATTGTAGATTGTGTGGTCCGTATTTTCATGTGTTGTAAGTGAGACAACGCTAATATTTTTTGTACTTGCTTTGTTTATGATTTCAGAAACATAGTTTTTATCGTTCAATGTTTCTACGTATATATCTGTATAATAATCGTTTTCTGTGGTATCGCACCAGGAAACATTAATTAAACGTTCTTCTTTCTCTTTTATATTTGAACAATCTGTTTTATGAACGGTTATGCCTTCTCCTTTGGTGATAAAGCCAATGATACTGTCTCCTTTTACAGGTTTACAACATTTAGCAAGGGTAACTAGGATGTCATTATATTCTCCTACTACTATATCGTTTTTGTTGTTTAATTTTGGAATATTCTTTCCCTTGTTTGTTACTTTTTCAATTAAGGCATCTGTTACATTGTGTTTTTCTTCTGTAGTTAGCCTGATTACATATCCAGCTGTATATCTGAATGAACCAATGACTAAATAAATGTCTTCTAAATCGTTTATTTTTAAGTCTTTGTATATTTTTTCTAATTTTTCAGGAGTAAATGTATCTTGGAAGGATAGTTTTTGTTTTCTTAATTCTTTTTCTAGGATTGTTTTTCCATTTTCAATATATTCTGTACGATCTTGTTTGCTAAAGTAGGATTTGATTTTGTTTCTTGCTCCCGTTGTTTTTACAAAATCTAACCATTCTTTACTTGGGGTTGATGTTTTGTTTGTGTTAATTTTTATTACATCGCCATCTTGTAGTTGGTAAGACAAAGGAACGATTTCTTCATTTACAATGGCACCGACAGTTGTGTCTCCTACTTTTGAGTGAATTCGATAAGCGAAGTCAATAGGAGTTGCCCCTTTTGGAAGTTCTACCACATCCCCTTTTGGAGTAAATACATAAATCAGTTCTCCAATGATGTCATTTCCTACACTTGCTGCAAAGTCTTCTGCATTTTCTGTTTCTTTGTAAGTTTCTATCATACTTCTAAAGATTTCAAGTTTTTGTTCCATCATGCTTTGAATTTTCTTGGTTCCTTTTTCTTTGTATGACCAGTGAGAGGCGATTCCTTTTTCGGCGATTTCATCCATTTCGTGTGTTCTTACTTGTACTTCAAAGATACTACCATCTGGCCCAAACACCCCAGTGTGTAAAGATTGGTACATATTTTCTTTTGGCATAGCGATATAGTCTTTAAATCTTTTAGGAAGTGGATGGAATTTGGAATGAATAAGACCTATAGCTAAGTAACAATCGCTTTCTCGTTCCATAATTAGACGTAAGGCTAGAATGTCATAGATTTCACTCCATTTTTTCCCTTTTTCTAATTTTTTATAAATACTATATACACTTTTTACACGGCTTTTGATATGAAATTTTAAGCCTTGTTCAATTAGCATTTCAGAAATACTATCTTGCATGGTTTCTAATGTAGTTTCAAGTTCTTCTAAAGAGGCATCTAGTTGTTTTAGAATGTCTTCGTATACATCAGGTTTTGTGTATTTTAAGCATAAATCTTCTAATTCACTTTTTATAGAATAGATTCCTAAGCGATGCGCAATTGGTATTAAAACGGTCATGGTTTCGTTTGCTTTTCTTTTTTGCTTTTCAGGTCTTACTGCCCAAATCGTACGCATGTTGTGAAGGCGGTCGGCAAGTTTAATGAATAGTACTCGTACGTCTTCGGATAGTCCTACAAGAACTTTTCTTAGGTAAATGGCAGAGGATTCTTTTTCATCTGTTAGTTCTAATTTGTTTATGGTACTGATACTTTTTACAATTTTGGCTATTTCCTTGCCAAAATTTTCTTCTAATTCTTCTTCTGTTGTTTCTCCGTTATTGATTGTTTCGTGTAATAAAGCTCCCTCGATAGTTGTTTTATCAACGTTTAAATCACTTAGTATTAAAGCAACATTTAAAGGATGGGTAATGTATTCCTCGTTTGTTAGACGGAACTTTCCTTTGTGTTTTTCATAAGCAAAATCATAGGCGCGTTTTATGTCTTGTATTTCTTCTTCTGAGAAATTGTTTTTTAATTTTTTTAATAATTCTTCTATTGTAGGTTCTTTTTTCATTGTATACTCCTTATTTTTGTAATTTAGGTCTTATGTATTCTAATAAATTTTCATCAGGCACATTTAATATATCATCGACGACATCAAAAAGCGTTAATTCTGCATCTCGTGCCCATTTTGCTCTTCTTAAATAGTTCCAAATGTCTTGTTCTGTAATAAAACCTAGTTTTTTTCGTTCTAGTTCTCTATGCCTTGTTTTTAGAGCAGGCATGACTCTTCTATAGAGTTCTGGTACCGATTTAAATTGTTCCGTAACCATATTTTTCCTCCTCCATCATATATTTATTATAAAGCATTTCTAATTTTTTTTAAAGGGGGGGCTTTTTATGAAAAACAAATTTCTTGCATCTACACTTGTACTTATTTTGGGAGGTTTTATTACTAAATTTTTGGGTTTTGTTATTCGAATTATTTATACACGTATTATTTTAGAAGAAGGAGTGGCTCTTTATTCTCTCATCACTCCTACTTATTCTTTGCTTATTACTGTTGCAACGCTTGCTCTTCCTCTTGCAATTTCTAAACTTGTTGCCGAACAAAAATGTAGAAGTATTAAAATTGTTTGTTCCTCGGTTCTTATTATTTGTATTGTGAATGTTCTTTTTATGGGAATTATGTTTTTTTCTAGTAAGTTTATTTCGTATCATTTGCTTAAAAATGAAAAAACCTATTATTTACTTCTTGCTTGCACACTTACTTTGCCATTTATTAGTATTTCAAGTATTGTGAAAGGATATTTTTTTGGAAAACAACGCATGGTTCCTTATGTGGTTTCTAATGCTTTAGAACAAGTGGTTCGTCTTTTCTTAATTGTTTGTTTTCTTCCTTATTTTATTTCTAAAGGTGTGGTTGTTGGAGTTAGTTCTTTTTTACTTTTGAATATTGTCTCTGAGATTTCTTCTGTTTTGGTTTTCTTTCTTTTTCTTCCTAAAAAAGTTTTGATTACGAAAAAAGATTTAAAACCTGATTTGCATACTGTTAAGGATGTTTTATCTGTTTCTATTCCTACTGTATCTTCTCGTTTTATTGGGAATATTGGTTTTTTCTTCGAACCTATATTTCTTACTAATATCTTGATTTTTGTCGGGTATTCTAGTGATTTTATTTTGATGGAATATGGTGCCTATAATGCTTATTCGATTGCATTACTTACCATGCCTTCTTTTTTTGTTGGAGCTGTTTCTAATGCTTTGGTTCCTGAAATCAGTAAGTTTTTTAACCAAAGAAAATTTGGTGTTGTAAAAAGAAGGTTCTATCAGGGGTTAATTTTTTCAGGTATTTTGGGGCTATTTTTTACTATTCCTATTTATTTCTTTCGAGAAAATCTTTTATTACTTCTTTATAAAACTACGAGTGGTGCCGATTACATTAAGGTTTTAGCTCCCTTTTTTGTACTTTTTTATTTGGAAGCTCCTTTAATTAGTACATTACAAGGGCTTGGAGAGGCAAGATTTACAATGAAAATTACTTTTATTGGGGTGATTTTAAAAACAGCTACTCTTATTTTCTTCTCTTTTTTACGTATTGGTATTTATGGACTTATTCTTTCTGAAATCGCCAATATTATTTTTGTGGTAGGTACAAATTTTTGGAAAATAAAAAAAGTAATCTCTAACTTTCCGAATTAAAGGTTACTTCGTTAAATCCTTCGTAAATCTTATTATCTATAATTGTATAGCCTTCTTTTTCATTTGTCCATTTTTCTATTTTACTTTCTTCTTCTACTTTTGTACTATTTTTATAAATTGCCTCTATCGTTAGATATTCTTTTTTTAAGACATCTTCTAAACGAAAGTTTAAATTTTTATAGGATATGTAAATTTCTTTCAAGCAAATGCCATAAATGTCTGTGTTCTCATAAGTAAATAATTTTTCTTTTTTATTTTCACAATTTTTTTTTGTTTTTAATACTAATGTAAAGTTACTATTTTCATCTAGATTTTCTAGAGTTTTTTTCAACCGAATGTTATAAAGATGGTTTGATAATAGCAAACTTATGAAACTAATAGCACAGATTAGTCCAAATAAACTATATACAAGAAGTATTTTTATTTTTCTAATATTTTTAATTAACTTCATTTTGCTCACCTTTTATTCTAGTTTATTATACCATTAACTCTATTTTTTGCCTACTCATAATTTTTTTTGTTGACGTTGTTTTAAAAAAACTTATGGAATCGAAAACGTATTCTCTACTTAATTTTATAATCATCATCTTACTATAAACGAAAACAAGCTATTCCATTTTTAACTCTAAAAGAAATATTTTTTGGATTAAAATAGATGAAAAACGCTACCCTATTTTGGTAACGCCTTTATTCGTTGTTATACAATTGTTATAGATTACTTTTTTTTATTAAAAAGATTTTGTTTTTCTTTTTAAAGGCATAGAAGACATCTTCCACTACTAAATTCTTGTTTGCAAGTTCTTCTTCTAGCCAACGTTTGTCTTTTTTTATGTAGTTTAATGCTTTTTCTTGGATTAGACCATCAACAATAATTGGCATTGGATAATTGCTTCTGGTATGGAACAAATTGTATTTAAAAATAGAAAGTTTTCCATTGGGCTCTAAAAAAGCATATTCTATTTCATCAATACTTTTGATGCTATTTTGCCGTAGACTTAATAATAAGTCGTCCATACTGTAGCGTTGGCGTACCATTTCTTTATAGTTTACGTTACCATTTACGATAATTAAAGAGGGTTTCCCTCCAAAAAGGGTTCTAAATGTTCTTGATTTGATACTTATGAATGCTAGTGTTAATTCTAAAATAACTAATAATAGAATGGGTATAATGGTAAAGAAGATAGAGTCATTAATGTTTTCAATGCTAATTGCTACTAATTCTGCAATCAGTATAGAAACAATAAGGTCAATAATTCCTAACTGTCCAATTTCTCTTTTTCCCATGATTCGGTATGCTAAAACGATAAAAAAGTAAAAAAATGTTGTTCTTAAAACGATGGTCAATAGTTCCATGTAATCACCTACCAAGTCTATTATGGTTCATTTCATATTTTTTTAATCAATGTCATAGTATTTTGTAGGTGATTTTATGAAATATTTGAAGGAGTATGGTGTAATTCTATTAAAGTTTTTAGGATTCTTGGTGGTCGGTAGTCTTTTTATTAGTGTTCTTTATTATTTTTTATTTTCTACTAAAGTCGTACAAATTCTTTCTTTTATTTATTTGTTGCTTGTTTTCTTTCTGTTTGGATATAAGGGAGGGAAAAAGGCAGAAAATAAGGGATTCTTAGCGGGTTTAAAAATTGGTGGATTGTTTTTGTTGGTTCTTTTTGTTCTTAATTTAATTGTCACAGGATTTCGTTTTAAAGCAACAAGTTTTATTTACTATTTTCTTCTTTTGTTTGTCTCTGTTTTAGGAGCAATGTTTGGTATTAATACAAAAAAGAAGGAATAATTCTTTTAATAGTCTACTTCTATAAATTGAAAATTATTGTTTACATCTACATAAGAATTTTCACTATATACTTTCTTGGTAATTGGATTACTCATTGTTTGTAATCCAGTTTTTTCGTAAATTTCCCCAAGTGTTATTTTATCTTCAATACAAGAGTTGTTGTAATAACAGTCTTTAGCAGTTTCTTCAATTTTTTTTGTTACGTTTCTTAACATTCTTTCGTTATGACGATGTATTACTTTGTAAGTAGATGGTATAGCAATTAGTAAAATTAAAAGAAGTGTGGTTGTATAAATCCATTTTTTATTCATGGTAATACGCTTTCTTAAATTTATCACGATATTCTAATAAATTGTCTTCTTTAATAGATTTTCTAATTTCTTCTGTCAAGCGGATTAAAAATCTTATATTGTGGATGGAAAGAAGTCTGGCGCCAAATGTTTCTTCCGCGTTTATTAAGTGTTTTATGTAGGCTTTGGTGTAATTTTTACAGGCATAACAATCACAAGTAGGACTTATAGGCGTGAAATCTGTTTTGTATTTCGCGTTTTTTAGATTGATTTTTCCCTCATTTGTTAGGGCGTGTCCATGTCTTGCTAGACGTGTTGGACTTACACAGTCAAATAAGTCAATTCCTCTTATAACTCCTTCTATAATGTCTATCGGTTCACCGATTCCCATTGCATATCTTAGTTTGTCTTTTGGTAGGTAGTTTGTTGAATATTCAAAAGCTTTATACATATCTTCTTTGCTTTCATGGTCGTTTGCTACTCCTCCAATGCTATAACCATCAAATCCGATTTTTATAGTTTCAGTGGCACTCCATTTTCGTAAGTTTTCGTGAGGTCCTCCCTGGATGATTCCAAAAAGCATTTGGTTTTCGTTTTGGTGTGCTATTTTCCCGCGGCGTGCCCATCGAAGTGTTCTTTCGATACTATTTTTTAGATATTCATAAGATGCACTTGCTGGTGGACATTCATCAAAACTCATAGCAATATCGCTATCTAATTTGTTTTGAATTTCAATTGACTTTTCGGGAGTTAGTAGAAGCTTGTCGCCATTTAGATGGTTTTTAAAGACAACACCTTCTTCTGTTATGTCTTTGGGCTTTGCAAGTGAAAATACTTGAAACCCTCCTGAATCTGTAAGAATGGGGCCATCATAATTCATAAATTTATGTAATCCTCCCGCCATGGCAACAATATCTTCTCCTGGGCGTAACCATAAATGATAGGTATTGGCTAGTATGATGCCACTATTACAATCGCTTACTTCTTCTGGAGAAAGGGTTTTCACAGACCCTTGTGTTCCAACTGGCATAAACATTGGCGTTTCATAGATTTTGCCGTTATATATTATTTCTCCTAGTCTAGCTTTGGTATTTTTTTCTTCTTTTTTAACTTTATAATCCAGTTTCATACTATTTCCACCTTTTCTTTTTATCTTGTTTTTGTTTCTTGTTTTCTTGTTGCTAGGTCTTCTTTTATTCTTTTTAATAAGTCATTTTTGTAATCTATTAACCATAAAGGAGTGTTTATGATTGGTTTGTCACTAGCATCAAAGTAAGTATTTGCAATTCTACCAATAGGTAGTCCATTTCTATCTGAGAGAAATAGGATATATATTTCTTTTTCTCCTACTTTTAGAACGTCTGTGTAGCCAAAAACACTATTTTCCTCATTTAAATTTATCACTTTAGGATATTCCTCTTTTTTTGTTTCTGTATAATTTCTTTTCAACTGAATCACCTCGTTTTTTTAGTATAACACTCTTTTTCTTTTATTGCATTTATTATTTGCATTTTGAATTTATTTTTGCTACAATACCTTGCGAGAAAAGGTGATGTTTACATGAACAGCAATTATGATTTAAACAGAAAAGTTGTTCGGAAACAAAAAATATGTTAACATATAAATGTCAAACATGAATAAT
>CAQBKK010000005.1 GCA_948760655.1 uncultured Bacilli bacterium
GATTTCCAAAATGAAATTTTTATATAAACGGGATTTCGATAAACTAATTAACAAACTTTTCTTAATTATTGATCTATTCTAATAAACATGCTATTCTAATTCACTAACAAAAGATGGAACAACTCATTTTTCTGATATTTATAAATTATATGATTTATATCAACGTTTATTATTTGCATTTCTAAAAACAAGCAAGCTTTTATTCAGATTCTAAATGATAAACATGAAAACATTTCTCTTTATATGAAAACTTCCATTAACACTTTAATTTCTTTTCAAGATATGATTTTTAATACTTTTGATTATAATTATCACAATGGTTTCGTTCTTTTCGCAGATTTAAAGCTAGAATTATAATTTGTAAAAGTTTAGTTTTTTCTATAAAAAAGTTAATACCTAATTGGTATTAACACTATTTTTATTTTTTACTTTTTTATATCTACACACATTATTTGACAATTAACCCTTATATTCAACTTTTTATAAATTACTTAAAACTTCATTGTACTTAGAATCCATAGCAAAAGAAGTCATATCACCTGTATACCATTTCAATAATATCTTGTAACTTTGTATCAATCAAAGAAAAATCTCCCATTAAATCAATATCGGTAATTACAAATGTATTTCCATCAATTACAAACTCATTCCAACCAATACTCTCATTTTCTGTCTTCGCATACAAAATCATTCCTAAGACTTTCCCTTTACAAACTTGATTCTCAGTTTTTACATAACTAAAAATTTGATACATATTGCTAGCATTAAATAAATCTTTATCAAAATATTGGCTAAAAATACTTTGATAAAACTTAGCGTCAATAATAAGTTTTGTCTGTTTTTCTTTATCAAAAATAGTAATATCCGTTTTCATTTTAGGCAAATTTTTTATATTTCCAATCGTTTTTGTCTTATCATAAGGCCATTCCTTTTTCTCTACAAAAACTTGAAAATTTTTATAATTTGATTTGAAATACTCTCGCAAGAAACTCTCATAAAGACTCGCCATCGCTTTATCTTCCAAATATTCATGAAATAATAATTTTCCATTCTCAGAACCAATATACAAATGTTGTAAAACAAGTCTACAAATCTCAAGCAAAAACTTATAAGACTCATTATTTTTATTAAATGTAAGATTTTGAAATCGAATAGAGGAAATAGGATATATCTCCTTTACTTCACTAAAATAATATATTGTCTTTTTTAAAGCATTGCTACGTTTCTTTTCTTGAATTTTTTTAGATTTTAATAAATAAGAAGCTGTTGTTTTTACAATCCGATTGAAATAAGAATCCACAACATATTCATCATAACAACAAGTCATTTTATGAGACATAATTGTATTTTGTTTAATAGATTCTGTAATCTCTATCTTTCCTTTAATATTCACTATATTTTCTAATTTTTCTTTATAATCTTTATTAAGACCTCTTTTAATTTGTTTATGAATACCTTTTATAAGGAGCTCTGCAAACAAATCATAAATAGAAGGAAACTCTTCTTCATTATAAAATCGATCTGTCTTTTTATTTAGCGTCTTATAAATATATGCCAGCATATAATAAACATTATTTACTTTAATCATTTCATGCACCTATTGCACTATACAAACGTTTCATTTCTTCATCTACTTTATCGGCATCATCGTACCAATATTCTTTTAAAATCGGTTTGATTTCATAAGAGAGAATATCTTCTAATACCTCTTTATGAATTTCTTTCAAATTACTAAAATAACTATGTCCAATTTTAAAACCTTCTCCTAAACTTTCGTCATTTTTAATTGTATTATTTAATCCTTCTATCGCAGCAATCAAATTTTTAAAAGCTGAACTTTTTAAATCATCAACATACTCCTGAAATTTAGGAGAAGCAAACAATGGAGGAATTGTAAAAAATGCAAATCTTCTACGCAACGCATAATCAAGTATTGCTAGACTTCGATCAGCAGTATTCATTAAACCAATAATATAAATATTTTTAGGAACCGTAAATAAAACTTTCTCCTCTTTTTGATAAGCAAGTTTCACCCAAACACTTTCTCTTTTATCCGATTCAATAAGCATTAAAAGTTCTCCAAAAATTTTACTTAAATTTCCTCTATTGATTTCATCAATAATAAAATAATAATTATTATTAGGATTTTTCTTTGCTTTTTCACAAAATTCTAAGAAAATACCTTTCTTTAAAGCAAATCCTCCATCTTGAGTAGGTCGATACCCCATAACAAAATCTTCATAAGAATAACTTTGATGAAATTGAACATATTCTATACAGTATGGCTGTACAACTTCCATTAAAGTATGCACTAATTTTTCTACAATATATGTTTTTCCTACACCTGGTGCACCTTCTAAAATGATATTCTTTTTCTTTTGTAATACTCGAACAATATTCTTATAATCTTTTTCTTCTAAAAAAACTTCATTCTTCATATCTTCCCATGTATAAACAAAACCAGGATTTTGTCTAGAAATTTCTTTTAAAATCGTTTTATACTCCTCGTACCTCAATTTTAAAAGTGTTCCATGAGGAGAAAGAAGAAAAGATGCATTTTTCAAATCTGGATGATTTTTGATTACACTATAAAGAATAGGTGTTTCAAACTTATGTGTCATTTCTATCATTAAATTTCCATTATCACATTTTTCATAAATTCTTCCATGTCCAATAATCTTTAAAGTCGGCGTAGCCTCATAAATAATAAGAGCATCTCCAGGTTGGACAATCGAAAAATTGGGCTTGCGATTACGTTCTCCAACACAAGAAAATTCTTTTGTATATCCTACTTCTTTATCTGCAAAACTAAACTCATTTACAATCGTATTCAACCAAAAATAATTTTTAGTATCTTTTTGAATACTATTAGAATGAGTAAATTCTTCTCTGGCATTTTCTTCCTGTATGGATTCTTCTTGTTTATTCAGCCAAGACTGTCTACTAAAATCGAGTAAAGAATGAAACACATCACTTTCTTGAATCAATTTTTGGACTTGTTCTATTATTTTTAAATACTCTTCTCCACTAGGAGCAGTAAAATTTGACATTTGAAAATGATAATTTTTTTTCAAATTTTCTTTACTATTGCTATCTAAACTCAAATAAAAATTAGGAGCAATTTTAAATAAACCAATAGAAATATTAAAACTACAATAAGGTTTTGCTATCGCTTGATCATAAAGTCGAATAAATTCTTGACGATTTTCCCGATTATTTTCTTCTGAAAAACGAATCGCTACTTCAAACAAATCCCATAAATCATTTATATCTTCTGCATCTCTTTCTTCTTTAAAACGAATATAACAAGAAGTTTGGTACTGCGTAGAAGGAATTCCATCAAAATCCTTCGGTACTTCCACATCCATTCCTGTTTTCTCTTGAAATTTTTTAATAAATTCTTTATTTCCATTAATAGCGTCATCGCGCCCTTTAAAATTAAAACGATTCAAAAAAGAAAAAGGATCAAAATCATCATATTTACAACGTACACCTTTATAACTATCTAAATTACAACCTTCATCTTCTCTAAATAAATCCAATTCATCAAGTATTTCATACATAATTCTTACAAGTTCTTTTCGATTATTCTTAAACTCCAATATTTTTCTAACCAACTTTTTATAAATAGGTACCCACGTAAAATTTTCCATTTTTTATCTCTCCTTCTTTATTTTACTACAAACGAACTAGCAACAGGTCTTGTTCTATGTTCTCCACTTCCATTTACAATATCATTAATATAACAATAGTCTTTTTGGCAATGAGAACTCATTTCTTTTTCTGTTATATACTTTTTCGCTTCTTCTTTTGGAAGTACCATAACTGAAGAGGTTCCTCCATCCAAATTAGCTGCATTATATGCACCATAATTATATAAAATATTCATAATTTCTACAAGAGTCGCCCCTGGATTTGTAATAGTTCTTCCGTCTGTAACTAACATTAAAACAATACCATCACGTCTTTGTCCAATAGCTGTCCTTGGTGCAACTCCCCATCCCCCATTTCCAGAAGTTATCGCCTTTTTACCATTTACAATTAAAAAAGGTCTAAAAGAAACAGCGTCCCGGACTCCCTTAGAAAGTGCTGTTTTTGCATCCATCTTTCCCAAAAGAAGTTTATGATCAGTGGTAAATCCAATAATTCCACCTGAAGTATTATACGCATAATCTGTTTTTACTTTTCCATCTTGTATCAAAACACCATCAGGAACTCCACCTGTTCCTTTTTTATCAACATCCAAAAATCCACCACCATTAATAGCAAGGAGGGCTCCTTCTTCCGAGGCCATTTCTGTAACATATTGTCCTGCTCGATTTAAGTATTTTGTACTTCGCACATGAATTTTGGAAGCATCATAAATAACAGCCAAATACCCCTTGAAATTCTTTTCTGAAATGGGAATAATTTTATAAACATCATCCTCATTTTCTTTTTTTAATATAGCTTCCTCATATTTATTTTCATAAATCGTAGTATTTATATTTTCTTCCATATGAATTAAATTTAAGTCCGTATCTTCATCACTTTCAATCAACTGGTTTGCATTTAAAATAGCTTCTATTTCTTCTGTACTATAAAACCAAGTAGCAAAATATCTGTGATTCATAGTAGTCATAGCAGAAGACACTAAAAAGGTGCGAAACCCCTGATATGGTCCATAAAGTAAAAACAAAAATGCACTAGAACCAAATAATTCGAAAGAAAGAAAAACGATTACTAAAACTTTCTTAACTTTACCCATTTTAGAATATTGAATTTTATTCCTATGTTGCATAAAAATTCCAGCCCAAAATACCAATATAGATACAAATAAAAGTAAAAATACACTTAAATGAAAAAAAGGGGTTATCAACTCTTGACTATGAAAACCAATAACTAAAAAAACAACCAAAATAGGAATGAAAAAAGTGGAAATAATTACGAGCCACTTACCCAAACAACTCTTTTTCATCTTTTTATCTCTCCTCCAAAAACATTTGATAAGTTGAAATTTTCTTATGTTTTGAATTTTCTTCCTGCCAAGCATTATACTTTTCTACTAAAGAATTATAAAGTTGTACCCCATTTTCTGTAAGTTTAAAAGCACTATCAACACTTACTTTCATAGATTCACAATACGAATTAACTTTACTATCTTCATATTTTACTTTACAAATTTCTTTTACATTCTCATATTCTTTTTGCATCAACACTTGTGTATTCAATAAAATATCTAACTGTTCACGTAAATAGCTTTCTTTTTTCTCTAATGTTTCATAATATACTTCTACAATTTCAATTTGAAACTCTTTATTTTTTTCATTAAAAATACTTGCTAAATTATTAAATGCTTCATAACTTATCCTTATTGTTTCACTTTGCTTCTGTGCCATTTCTTGATCCTTTTTAATATTTGTAACTACCTTAAAAATTCCAAAACTCACAAAAACAAAAAGACAAACCAAAACAAGGAAGAAAATATAATATTTTTTCTTCATCCAACCACATACTCTCTAACAAAGTTAAGTATAACAATTCTTACTCATAATGTAAATTGGCATTTATATAACACTCCTTTAACAAAAAAATAGTAAATAAAAACGACTAAGCCGTTTTCTTTTTAGTCGTCTTTGTAGAAGTATTTTTCTTTTTTGAAGTACTTTGAGAAACTTTTGTATCTTCTTTATGATTTATATCTTTTTCTTCTATTTTATCAATTGCCTTTTTAAGTACTATAACAGTTTTATCTCTTACTTCTTTAGCAGCCTTCTCAACCACTGGAGCACTTTTTTCTTTTGCTATATCAATAAGTTCATCTGCCTTTTTAACTAAAGCATTCCCTTTTTCTTTTATAAGTTCCATAGCAGTTTCCTTATTTAAGTTTTCTAAATCAGTTTTTAACTCTTTAATTTTAGCATTCAACTTTGCCTTAATTTCCTCTTTATCTAAATTTTTAATATCTTGTGCTAATTTAGTTGTTTTTTCTTTTAATTCACGTCTTGTTTCACTTCCCTTTTTAGGAGCAAATAATATCCCTATACCAGCACCAACCATAGCACCAGCAATAAATCTTCCCATTCCATGTTTTTCTCTTTTACTCATTTTCATCTTCCTCTTTATCTTTTTTCTTTTTTTTGTTAAACAAAAATCTCTTAAACATTGTTGAAATGCCATCAACAACCCGATCTGTTGCAATCGCAATTTTATCTGTTGTATAATCTATAATATGAAAAAATCCATTTAAAGTTTTCACTTTTTCATTTACATCATCTACAACTTTTTCTATCTTCTCTAATGTTATTATAGACTTAACTCCCAATATTATACCTATGATTAAAATAATAATTAACAATATATAAATAATTATAGGTAAAAAATCTAGCCAAAAACTCATCTTTACTCTTCCTCTCTATTATCATACATAGAATCGATCAAATCAAACAAATCACTTTCCAATGTATCTTCTTCTATATCTTTTTCTTTTGGATTTTTATCTAAAACTTCCAAATTTTCATCTCTATCTTCTAACTCATGTTCAATGCTATCATTAAATTGGTTTAAGTCTTTAAACTCTTCTTTTTCTTCTTCAATTACTCGGTTCAAATTTTTACTTGTTCGACTAACACGCCCCCTTGATACTGGCTCTTCTTGTAAATCAATTGTATCATCGATAGAATCTTGTAATAAATCATCAACACTTCTTCTCGTATTTTGTCTATAAAATGCATCCACTCTTTGATCTCCAAATGTTTTTTCTATATCTTCTTCTAAAGTACCAAACGCTTTTTTACGAGCCATATCTACATTCATTTTCTTTTTTTCATCAGCTACGGATACAATATCTTCCTTTTTATAATTTTTATCAAGTACACCATATACAGGAGAAATAACTGGAGAAGGTCGAAAACCTTTTGGAGTTTCTTTAACGCTTTTCTCCGAAACAGTTGTTTTTTCTCTCCGAGACTGTTCTTTCTCTTGTCTTTTATTCTTAGAAGGAGAATCGTATCCAAGTGGAGACAATCGATCAAGTTCTGTTTTCCTTTGAGGAGTAACTTCTTTTGGTTTTGGTGCCTCAATAACTACAGAATCTTCTTCCTTAACTGGTTTATAACTAGTTACAAACTCTTCCTCATCAAAATCTGGAAATTTAAAAGTATTCTCTGCTTTAAACAAATCTCTTTCATTCTCCTTAGGAATTTCTACTGATTTTGGTGGTTCCTTTTTCTTCTCTACACTGTCTTCTTTAATAACAACCTTCTCTGGAGTTGGATTAACTTCAATTTCCTCTTCTTCAAATAAGGCATTTTTAAGTTTATTAAATAATCCCATTTTCTTCTTCACCTCTTAATTGATCATATCGGTATCTGGTAAATCATTTGATTTCTCACTCGATGAACTATTTTCATCATATTGAATTAAATTACTTTCATTTGTAGTAGTCTCAAATATATTGAACTCAATCTCACTATAATTTAGTGTATCTTCTCCAATCATACTATCTATAATAGTATTATTATAAGATATAGAAGTAAGTATCGCCATGGCATAAGCAAGCATCTCTTTAATATCCCTATTTTCTACTATCACTTCTATTTTAGCATAATTATACATAATTTCAATTAAATATTTTTTATTTTGAAGCAAATTTATTTCTAAATAACCAAAACGATCTCCATTTTCTATCAAAGAAGAATAAAATGAATCTTTCTTAACTACATACTCTTCTCTCACTTTATTATAGTAACTAACCATATCCAAATACAAATATAAAGTATAATTATCTTTTTTTAAAATTACATTATTAATATTATCTTCAAGTACACTAATCCCTATAGGTAAATAATAACTATATCCTTGACTTGTTTTATTTTTAAATATCTGTTTTTCTTCTTTTAAAGCAAAATTTATAATTCCATCATAACTACTTTTATTTACATTCACGCAACCACATAAAAAAAGAGTAAACAAAATAAGTAGTAAGACTTTTTTCATAAGTTAACCTCCTTATGTTATTTACTATTATAGCAAAAAAGTAGTATTTGTAAAATACCTTATTCTCATGACCGAACTTGCTTATAATCTTTCTCCTCTAAATAATTTGTAACCAAATTTAAAATCTCTTCTTTAGAAAAATAATAGAAAGTCTTAGATTCCTCTAACAAACCATAAAATTTTAAAACATCTTTTAAATAAATCGGTTTTTCCAAAGAAATACCAATAGGCATTTCAAGACGCGTCTGAAAAACTTTAAACTCCTCATTATTACTAAGGGAACATTGATTTAAATTTACAAGTTGCACTCCTTCCCCACTTTCTAAATACATGTAATAAAGTGGCTCCAATTGAAATACCCCATCTTCAATAAATAAATTGGAAAATAACTCTTGTTTTTGTTCTAAATAATCCAAACGAATGATAGTAGAAAGTTCTAAATTTTCTACATTCAAAAGTGTTACTGGATAATAATCACTTAATGGAACCAAAGCCGACAAATTTTTTAAATCATTTGCATCTTTGTATAATACTTCTTGGTACTGATTGGAAATAATAAAACCAATTTGTTGTTCATTGGTTACTCCAATCTGAATTTTTAAATTTTCAAGGTAATCTTCAGTCAAAATATTTCCATTAAACATAACTTTTGTTTTATACAAATAAGAAGCATCAATAATGTCATTCTCAACTGCAAACTCTTTCCAATAATCAGAATCCATCTCAGCATCAGGATTAGCAAGTATAGCTTTTTTTAAAGCTAAAGAAAAAGAAGGATGATTAGAAAAACAATATGCTGATTGATCTTGAATCACCTGTTTTCTTTCATCTTGAAGAATTGTAAAAAAATCATTGTTTTTTTCAACATAAGGATATAATCTTTCATTAGTCCAAACAAGACCTTTAGCTTCTTCATATATTTTAAATTTATCACTAAATAAATCTAAATTTACTTTTAGGTTTCTCTCTTTCAAATAAGCATTATATTCTTTTAAGTATTGGTCAAATAATTCTATATTATCAGAAAATAACATAGAAAAATCTAAAAAAGGCTCATAAACATTCACTATATCTTCATTTACTCTAGACTTACAAAGTAAAAAAAGTTCATCCAACAAACCATCACACTCTTCTACTGGAATAAACTTTCCAATATTCGTTAAACTATCACACATTGCATTTAAATTATCATTAATATCCCAAGTATTTCCATACTTAAATAAATCATGCAAAATATACTCTGCCCCTTCTTCATTATAACGATTAAAATTAAATTCTTCAAAAGTAAATAAATAATCCAAAACAAGTCCAATATTCGAGTAAGAATGAGTAGGTGTAATAAATGTAACAATTTTATTAGTCATCGCTTCTTCTAAAGCTGTACACCAATCTAAATGTGTATAAACGATATTATCAACTGCCCGAGCAAAAGAACAAACGGTATGAGCAAGTTCATGATACAAAGTACTTTCACTACAGCCTTCTATATATCTAATTTTATTCTCTCTTGCATTATAACAAGCAACAGAATAATTGGTAAATGTATCTTTATATTCTTCTTCACTCATACATTCTACGTCTAAATTAAGTAAATTCAAATAATAAATTCTTAAATCAGCTGTAGGTTCCTGTTCATAAATAGCAACAGCAAGATTATGTGCTAACTTTTTAAAAGTATCATCCAATTTTGTATTATTTTCTATAGCTTTATCAATATCTTCTATCGTTACACAAGAAATACCAAAGATACTCTCTAAATCATTTAAAGAAAGCCTGACCATTTTTGGATTTAGCATTAACTTTTGAGTTACTACTATATTTCCTTCCTCTTCACTAACCACCCAATATGTTTTTTCTTGTTCCTGTGCATCAACTGTACCACTCAGTAAAACAGCAGATACAGCAAGTAACATTGCACCTATTCTAACTTTTTCTTTAAAAGAGTATCTTTTTACGTTATATAAAACAAATGGATCATGTTCATTATATATTTTATTAAGTGCTTTATAATCTTCTAGTGTAGGATAAATGTATTTTCCATCTTTACTCTTTTCTAAAAAGGTACAACGATGGTGTTCGTCTACGAAAATGGTAAATCTTTTTTCATTGTATGTAATATCAAATAATTTTTTAAATTGATTGTTCATTTCTTCCAAATCGCATCTAACCTTTCTTCTAATTCTTTTTTTGTAAAAGGTTTTGCTAGATAATCGGTAAAACCTAAACTTAAATATCTTTCCTTTGCTCCATCAACAGCATCAGCGGTTAAGGCAAGTACGGGAATATGAAATCCAGGTTTTTCTTTTAGTTTTTGCATCGTTTCTTCTCCACCCATAACAGGCATCATAATATCCAAAAGAATTAAATCGTATTCATCCCCATTTACAACATGTTCTAAAGCTTCCACTCCATTACTACATTCCGTTATCTCAAAATCAAATGGATCCAAAGCCTTTCTAGCCACTTTAATATTTAATTTGTTATCATCCACCAGAAGAATTTTCTTATGTCCATAACTTTTCTCTTCTGCTACTTCTAGTACTTCTACTGCTTTTTCTACTGGAGCATTTACTTCTATGATTTCTTGAGGAATTTGAACAACAAAAGTAGAACCTTTCCCAAATTCACTTTGAACGTTTATGGTACCATTCATCATCTCCACTAATTTTTTGGTAATAGCAAGCCCTAAACCTGTTCCCTCAATGGTACTATTCTTTTCAATATCGAGGCGTTCAAACTTTGAAAACAAACGAGATATGTCCTCTTCTCGAATCCCTTTTCCTGTATCTACGACACTAATAGAAAGAAGACAAGAAGCATCATTATTGATAGAGTGAACATTTAAAGAAATACTTCCCGCATCTGTATACTTAATCGCGTTGGATAATAAATTGTTAATGACTCCCTTTATATGCACTTTATCTCCTAAAAGTTGATAAGGCAAATTGGGATCTAAATTGAGATGAAAAGTAATAGGTTTCTCTCCAATCCGTGTCGTTGTAACCGAAACTAAACTTTTTATCTCCTCCACTAAGTTATAAGGTAGATTGACAAGTTCCATTTTTCCACTTTCAATTTTATTAATATCCAAAATATTACCAACAATTTCAAGTAACGTCCCTGAGGCATTTCCAATATCTTCAATATCTTCTATTACCTCATTAGGTAGCTGGTCTTTGTAGGACTTCATATCCTCAGACAACCCCACAATAGCATTTAAAGGAGTACGAATTTCATGAGACATACTAGATAAAAAATCACTCTTAGCATTATTTGCTTTTTCTGCTGCATCACGAGCAAACTCAAGTTCAGCAATCATTTTCAAATCTGGATTTTCGATAGTATGATACATAAATACGATAACAAACGTAATTAAAGAGGTTACTAACAATAAAGAAGGATCTTGCATTTGAATAGAAAGAACTGGCACACTTGATATAACAAATATAATAATAGGTGTATACTTTTTCTTTTTTAATTTTTTAAAATTTTTTATGATATAAACTGTCCAACATAAAACAGCAATACCAGCTATCAAATATAAAAAGTTTATATTAGGCCCTGTCGCATAAATAATGTTACCTTCTTTATGATGGAC
Source organism: uncultured Bacilli bacterium (assembly GCA_948760655.1). Next base: position 11,576 of record CAQBKK010000005.1, read on the forward strand.
TACAGGAGTAATAAAATTCACGATTAAACATACTACATAAATTCCTATTAGTAAATATATATTCTTTTCACATTTTTTTGTTATTTTTTCATACTTCAATATTACCATATATAACGATAATAAAAATATTGTAGTCAATAAGTAAGAATGATAAAATCTTAATACAAACCATCTAATTAAACTCTCATCTGGCAAATTAGAATGTACATAAATTCCAGTAATATCCATTACAATCCCAAAGATACCGACAAATAATAAATATTTATATATTTTGTTTTCTATTGATGGTATTCTTGGTTTTTTGAAGTATAATATCGCTATCATAATGATATAAAATAAACTTCCTACCAAAAGTAATAAACTTGGATTCATATAACCACTCTACCTTTTCTATCAATTATAATAGCAAAGAAAAAAGTATAACACAATATACTTTTATGGCTTAAATTTTTGTATAATTAATGATCTTTTTAATTGTTTATCAAAAGTTTCACTATTTTCAAGTTCTCTTAATTCTTCAAACATCTTGTTGGCTCGATTGATACTATTATTCATTGATTCTTCCCACTGATTTTGAATTTCTTTTTCATTCATTCCTGTAGTTTCAATTGCTTCTGGAAATATTAGCACCGCTTTGTTTGGTATATCTATATCTTTTGGAGTCCAAATGGTAGCAACAGGTTGCACCCAAGCATTATTTCGTTTCGCTATTTTAAACACAGCGTCTGATGCTAACGGCAATAAATTTTGTTCTTCTGGTTTTCTATTCAACGTTCCCTCAGGATAAAATCCAATGGAACTTCCTAACTTAATATACTCATCCAATTTCAGCATTGATTTTAAATTTATTTTATGATAATTTTCATCTGTTTCTCTAGCTATCGGAACAGAACCCATACACTTAATTAATATAGAACAAAGCTTTCTTAATAAGTAAATATCATTTCTACCAAATAAATTTTCTTTCGCTTCAAAAATTCTCAACAAAGCCGCCCAATGTGTTGGATCATTAATAAATAAAGTAGCAAGTAATGGATCAAAATTAGTTCGATGATTAGCTGTATATACAACTGCTCTTTTATCATCTGGTACATTTTCTAAACCACATACAATAGGCTTAAATTTGTTAATAAATATATGTTTAAACAAATTTCTAGTTAATACATAAAATCTTTCAGTAAAGAATTTTTCATAAGCCTTTATATTCGTACCTTTTTTGATTTGCTTAATTTTTCTTTTGGAATCTCTTTCTATTATCGAAGACAAAGTCTTATTTTCATAAGAATCAAGTCTTATCATTTCATCCACAACACTCGACTTTATATTATGCGGAGCTGTTACACAAATTGGTTGAGCTGATTCTGGTAATTTTTCCAAAAGACTAACTTGATCATCTAAAACAAATGCTGGTTTTATTTTTTTGATAAATTCTAATTTTTCTTCTTCATTTTGCACTAATTTTACTTGATTATAATGAATTCCATTAATTCCTAACTGCATTTTCGTTAAAAATGGCACAACTTTTAATCGAATGAATTTATCTATTTTTTCTTCATGTTCTTTCGTTTTCTTTCCCCTGCAGGATAAAAAGTAAATATTAACACCTCTTTCTTTTAAAGTGTTAATTTCTTCCGATACACCTTTTTTCAGTGGATAAAACATATATCTTACATAATTGCCACCATTCCAAAAACCATTGGTTGCTTTCGTACATTTTTTTTCTATTTCTTCTTGTGATAAAGTTCCATCATTAAATATTTCGGACAATCCAAAAACATCTGATAAATTATATTTATTTGGACTTTTAACACATGCATCAATATCGTATTTCTTTTTTAAATAATTTGGTGCATATCTCAACATATAATCAATCTCATTTGTAATTGTACCATCAAGATCAAAAACTATATTCATAAATATTCCCCCTCGTTTAAGTTGACTATTTTAAATAAAAAGAACAATTGCAAGAAAAATAACGTTTAAAATACCTATTTTTTTGTCTTAAACTATCTATTATTCTCTACTAAATATCTTCTCTATTCTTTTTCATTATAGTATTTTATACATATACGTGCAATAAAAAAAGAAACAATATGTATCAAATATGATACAAATCATTTCTTTACAGCTTTTATGTAATTGATTTTTACTCCTTGCCTTTTAAATTTCATTTCGTATTCTGTCTCCACGTTAAGAATTTCACTATTTGCTAAATCTAGACTTACCTCTTCAAAATAATAGCCAGCATTGTTTAAGTTTTTCAAACTACTTGCAAATAATACAATATTATCGGTTTTCTGAATAATTCTTTTTTCTCCTCCCAATAATTCAGGTACAAACAAATCCTCATATATTTCTAAAAATATGGGACTGGTAAGACGTCTCCTAGCATGTCTATTTTTAGGCCATGGATCAGAAAAATTGAGATAAATACAAGCAATTTCATAATGGAAAACTTCTTTTAACCCTAAAGCATCCATACATAACAAACGTAAATTTGGGAGAGGCTCTTCCTGTATTTTTTGAACAGCACGAACAAGGACACTTTCATATTTTTCAATCCCTATAAAATTAATCTCTGGATGCATACGAGCCATTTCGTAAATAAACTTCCCCTTACCCATTCCAATTTCAATATGAATAGGTTGATTATTTCCAAATAAACTTTCGTATTTTCCTCTATATTCTCGTGGATTTTCAATCACAAAATCACAAGAGGCAATTATTTCTTTCGCATTTTTCACATTTCTTAATCGCAAATTTATCACTACTTTCTAAACATTAACATATAATTATACAAAAGGATGTGTTTTTTAATTATGAAAAAAAATCGTAATACATTTTTTAATGAAGCCAATTTCTCCCAATCAAGTTACATGGGAACGCCCAATATGCAAAGCCCAATGATGGGAGGCAATTTTAATACTCCAACCTATAGCGGTGCACAAGCAAGCCAAAGTTTCTATTCAGGACCCATGCCAATGATGCAAAATAGTAACATGATGCCTGGGGATAATATGAGTGATATGGAATCTCGCATGGCCAAAATAGAACGCCAAATCAATCGTTTAGATGCACGTATAAGTAAACTAGAAAACAAAGGGCTAATGACAACAGAAAACTATGACAATACAACCAATATGTATATGCTTTAATCAAGGCTTACCTCTCCAAGGGTAAGTTTTTAATTATTTTACACTTTTGACATTCCATTTTAAATATGTTATCATGAATACGTCAAGGAAACTTGCATAAAATAAATAAGGGAACATTCGAGTCGCAAGTGAATGTCTCCTCTATAAACTGAGTTTTGACACTCAATTAAGGTTGGACACTCTATCAAAGCTGATGAGTGTCTATTTTTTTATTGCTAACACCAGTAAGGTAGAAAGTAACAAAATGGATTCAATGAACTTTAAAACTTTTATTATAAAAGTCTTAGTTTTCATTTTTATCTACCTCCTTTCCTTTTTAAGATTGGAGGACGACACTCACATCAAATGTTCCTAATAAAATTATACAATATATACTTTACATAAAACAAGAAGAGGACAAAGAGTTTACAAACTAATCTAAACTTATCTTTCCAAGGGTAAGCTTTTTTATAATTTTATGGATAGAAGACTTGCCAAATACCTTTTGCAAAATTTCCATTTTGTAGGCAATGAATAAATAAACCATGGCTCCAACTATACTAATAATTCCAACATACACACAGCAAGAAATTTTACTATCTAAATGAACAGGTACAACCATTTTTAAAACCCACACGACCACGAACATCGCAAATGTTGGTAGTAACAAACGAAATCCCGTTTTTACAGTTTCTCCATAATGCAGTCCATGATCTTTTTTCAGTTTATATAAAGAACGAAGAAAAGCTAAAATATAACCAATTACTGTTGATAAGATAGCTCCTAAATAAGGGGCTAAACCGAGTTTTTGAAACAATAACATAAGAGGAATATTAAGAATTACATTTGTAGTAAGCCCTAAAATCACACTTTGGTAAACAACTTTTGACTTATTTAAACCATGCAAGGCAGAATTCGTAACCAAAAATAAATTGTAAAACAAAGATACCAAGATTTGCATACTGAATATCAAAGCACCAATGGTATTGAATCCATAAAAAATACTCCATACACTTTTAGATAATAAAGATAACCCTACACACATAGGAATACAAATTACTAAAATAAGTTGCAAAGCTTTATTAAATTTTTGATTGACTTCTCCCCAATTCTTTAAGGTATACGCTCCCACAATCGTTGGTATTAAACTAGTTACCATACCAGTCGCAACAGAATTTACAATCATACTGATTTTTGTTGACCATGTCGTAATCGCCGTAGTAGCAAATTCAATCGTTGCGGTATCCATACCCAAATACTCAAGAGTTCTTAAAATCATTACCATATCCAAAAAGTTGTTAATAGAAAATACTATGGTAATAATAATAAATGGTATTGCATAAAAAACAATCTTTCGCCCAATTTCTTTATTTGTAATTTCATCTTTTTTAACATTTTTTTCTAAACCAAGTTCCCTCTTACTTTTGTTCATTTTAAAGATTAGATAGAAAATGGCAACCAATCCACCAATAGTCGCACCAAAAACAGCAATACCAATGGCATATTGCATAGGAACATGAAACAAATAAAGCGCTAAATAACAACCTCCTAAAATGGTAAGAATACGAAAAACTTGTTCAAGAACTTGACTTACACTTGAAATACCAATAATATTATGTCCCTGTAAATACCCTCTTGTAATGCTTAGATAAGGAACAATTAAAAGAGCAAACGATGTCATACGAATAACAAAAGTAACTTCTTCTATAGTAGTTCCACCTGTTAAATCTCCTAAAATAAGAGCAGCAATAGGCCTTGCAAACAAAAATAAGATAAAAAAGATAACAATTGAAATCATACTTACAATTTTAAGACCTATTCCAAATGCTCTTTTTTTAGCATCAATCATTTGTAACGTATTGTATTCTTTGATTATTTTACTCAAAGCAAGAGGAAGTCCTGCTGTTGAAATATCTAAAAAAATCGCATAGATGTTATATCCATACGCATACAAAGCACTTCCCTGTGCTCCTACCATCGCATAAAAAGGAATCACATAAAGCATTCCCATAATTTTTGTAATCACAATTGCCAGTGTTGCAATAACAGTTCCCTCAATAAATGAACTTTTCTTCATAAAAAACCACTCATTCTTTTGGGCTATAAATCACCATTGCAGAAAAACAATAAATTTGTTCTTCTCCCGAAACAGCAATAGCCACGTTATACTTAATATCAATTATATCACTAGAAATACTTCCTAGAAAAGCATTTATTGCAGCTTCTAAATCTTTTTCATGGGACTCGTCAAAGCATTTTACACGCATAGTATCACCTCAAGAAAAAGAGTAACACACCTACTTTGCAAAAATAATCAAATTATAGCGACTTCTTTCCATTATTAATAATTTCACCAATTTTTATTATTTAAACTTTTTTGTTTGTCAAATGACATAATTCTCTAAAACAAATTTTAAAATGATAAACATTTTTTCATCCAATTTGCTAATTGAATAATTTGCACTACATTTTACCATTTGATATATTGTTCTTGCGAGATGCATGAATGTTTTGGGCTTGCCACTCAATATAAGTAGTAAAGGAGTGGTTGCATGAAAAAAATAGAACTACAAATTATTTTAAAATTAGAACTTCTAGTAGTAGTACTATTAGCTATAATAATTCTTTTAATTATATTTAGATAATCCTAGGGGGTTACTGGTTGATTCGAAAGAATTAAAAATAGCACCATCCAATTTTTAGGAAGGTGCTTGCCCCACGGCAAGTACTTAAATATTTAAGTATCTCGCTTAAATTAAGAATATAGCATTTTTTAATAGATGTAAAGGATTTATCTAAAAAAATCTTATATATATATCTTTTCTTTTCCAAACAAATGCATTTTATAAAAAAAGCTCTATTTATACTATAGAACTATTTTTTACTTTACAACAATATTAACAATTCGGTTAGGTATGACAATCACTTTAACGATTTCTTTACCATCTGTATACTTCTTAACATTTTCTTCATTTAACGCTTTTTCTTTTACTTCCTCTTCTGTATCCTCTATAGAAATAGTAATCGTACTTCGTACTTTTCCGTTAACTTGAACAGCAATAGATTTTTCAGAATCTTCAGTTTTAGCTTCGTCATAAATAGGCCATGAAGATTCACAAATAGGTGTAAATCCAACACTTTCATTTAATTCTTCTGTTATATGAGGAGCAATTGGATTTAATAATGTTAACAAGACATGATACTCATCTTTTGTAATTGCCTCACACGCCTCATATTGATTAGCTAAAATCATCAAAGTAGACACCGCTGTATTATAGGACATATGTGTTAAATCATTACTTACCTTTTTAATGCTTTTGTGAATCAATGACTCATTTTGCTTTTGATAGCCATCTCCATCCATTACTTTGTCTTTCAAACGAATGACTTTGTCTAAGAAACGTTTACATCCTCGTAAACTATCTGTACTCCATGGAGCATCGTGTTCATAATCACCCATAAACATTTCGTAAACCCGTAAAGTATCTGCTCCGTATTCTTTTACAATATCATCAGGATTAATAACATTTCCTTTACTCTTACTCATCTTCTCATTGTTAGAACCTAACACCATACCATGACTCACACGTGTCCAAATCATTTCACTTTTAGGAACCAAACCAATATTGTATAAAAATTGTACCCAGAATCTTGCATACAACAAATGTCTTGCTGTATGTTCCATTCCTCCGTTGTACCAATCGACGCCTCCCCAATACTTCATCGCATCCTGACTAGCAAACTCACTTTCGTTATGCGGATCCATATAGCGTAAGAAATACCAACTTGATCCTGCCCATTGTGGCATAGTATCGGTTTCACGTTTGGCATACCCACCACACTCTGGACAAGTAGTATTTACAAAACTTTCGATTTTAGCAAGTGGACTTTCTCCGTCTTGTGTTGGTTCGTATTCGGTAACATCAGGAAGCATAAGTGGTAAATCACTTTCTTTCATTGGAACCCAACCACATTTTGGACAATTTATCATTGGAATAGGTTCTCCCCAGAATCTTTGCCTTGAAAATATCCAATCGCGCATTTTGTAGTTATTTACTTCACGAGCCACACCAGCATCTACTAACTTTTTGGTAATCGCAACTTTCGCTTCTTCAACAGTCATTCCATCAAAAGAAGAAGAGTTAATAAGTTTACAACCTTTTCCCAAATACTCATGTTTTTCAAAAGCGCACTCTCTTATATCTCCACCAGTGATTACTTCTACAATCGGTAAATCATGAACTTTAGCGTATTCAAAGTCTCGTGCATCATGCGCAGGCACAGCCATTACAGCTCCTGTTCCATAACTACCTAAAACAAAGTCTCCTAAAAAAACTGGAACATGCTCTTTCGTAATCGGATGAATTGCTTCAATTCCACGAACCAAACAACCGCTCTTTCCTTTATTAAGCTCTGTACGATCCATATTGGATTTTCTCTTGGTTTCCTCAATATACGCAAGAACTTCCTCTTTGTTTTCCACTCGAGGCATTAACTCCCCAATTAATTTTCCATCTGGCGCAAGAACAAAGAAAGTAATACCGTAAATTGTCTCAATACAAGTGGTGAAAATAGAAAATTTTCCTCCTCCAACAATATCGACATCCACTTCAACTCCTGTAGATTTCCCAATCCAATTGATTTGCCCTAATTTTACTTTCTCAGCAAAGTTTGTATTATCAAGACCCTTAAGCAAATCTTCCGCATAGTCACTCATTCGAAGCATCCATTGTGATTTTTCTTTTTGCACGACTTTGGTGCCACACCTTTCACAAACTCCACCTGCTGCATCTTCATTCGATAAAACACTCAAACACTTAGGACACCAATTTACTGGAATGGTATCTTTGTACGCCATACCATGTTTATAAAATTGTAAAAATTGCCATTGTGTCCATTTATAATATTCTGGATCCGTTGTTGAAAACTCACGACTCCAATCAAAAGAAAATCCTAACTCTTCCATTTGTCCTTTAAACGTTTTTATATTTTCTTTTACAGCATCTTTAGGATGGATATGGTTCTTTATAGCATATTGTTCTGCTGGAGCACCAAAAGCATCCCAACCCATAGGAAACAAAACATTCTTTCCTTGCATACGCATCATTCTAGCCATCGCATCATTGGCGGTATAACTTCTGACATGTCCTACATGTAATCCCGCTCCAGAAGGATAAGGAAACTCAACCAAAATATAGTAAGGATCTTTTCCCTCGTTTTTTGCCTCAAACGTTTTATGTTCTCTCCAAAAATTCTGCCATTTTTGTTCAATTGCTTTAAAATTCATCTTTCATCTCTCCTTAATTTATTTGCTAAATGTCTTCCATATATTTCATACAAAGAATAAATAAGTGCAAGTAGTAAAAGAAAGCCAAGCCCAAGTTGTAAAAATATCGCAATCTCCAAGCTCGTAACAAATGTTCCAACACTTGCAATAATCAAACTATCCATAAATGAAACATACAAAATCTCTTTTTTATAATTTATTCTATTTTTATCCAATTTAAACTTCTTTATCACATAATTTAACTCACCAATAGAATCAAACTTTTTCTTTTTCACTTTTCGTAAATTATGAGTATAAATAGCTATAAATACAATGAGGAATAGAACTACAAAAAAGTAACATAAGAATGCTGGACTATTTAAATCCATAACAATCATCCCTTTCTAAACAAAAAAACACGACACTTCCTAAGGACGAAAATGTCGTGGTACCACCTTAATTCCTAGTATAACTAGCTTTCTATCTGATATTGGAGATCACCCATTTAGCATCCAAAAGCAAGTTCATAAACTCTATTTATTCATTTCCACCAACCATGAATTCTCTTTCAAATAGATTATTTACTACTACTCTTTTTTCATCGCTTTCCCGTATTATAATAAATTTTAAATTAAATTTCAATCATTTCTTTATTGAATTCCTCACATTTTGCTTCTAGTAATGGAAAATTACAGCATATTTTACCCCCACTTTATATAACTTTTCTAAAAGCTTCTCCTTTATTAGTATTTAAAAGCTTGAACTCAACTAAAACATTTATAACACATTCAAAATTATTCTACTGAAAATTCCCACAAATTTCTAATTTGACTTTCGAGTCTTTCGTATTCCCATAACAAACTACTTTTCTTTAAACTATTCGGATCATGTACTTGAATTTTTCCATCAACTACTCCAACCAAAACAATAAAATGCCCTGTCGTTGTAAAATCACCTTTACGAACACTACAAATAACAGGATGTCCTCTTTCTAAAGCTAAAAAAATCGCTGTTTTCGTTAAAGGAATTTCCTTCCCATGAATTCCAAAATAACTAGTCCCCTCCGTCATCAAACTCCAACTTGTTCCTACCCCTTTCACATAAAATCCTTGTTGATAAGCATAAGTTGCAATCGTATAAGGTGTAATATCATTTCTACCAGTCAAACCAGCAATAACCATAGATAAAGCAGTAGGAGCACATCCATTAATAGCAAGATATGTATCTCCATATATTCCATATCCCCATCTTTTATCCCATTGTAAAAGTAAAGGAAAGGATTGATTCGTAAAATTACCAATTGTCTCACTATAAGTTTTTCCTTTCATACTTGGGAAATCTAAAACAAAAGGAAGCAAATCAATATCGCGAGATAACATAGTAACCAAATCTTCAGGATAATCATTTTGATGACGCAAAACAATAGAAATTCTTTCATCTTGCTCTAAAAGTTCATGTAAACGTTCCTCTACAGAATATTGACTAAGAACTACACTCGACACATCATCATACTCTAAAACTACCGAAGGAATCACAGTATCAATTTTCTTTTCTAAAAACTCTTCTTTAAAATAAAAAAGACGACCCAAAAAGAAAAAAGGCAAAAAAAGAAATAAAATCCACATCACTATACTTCTTACTTTTTTCTTATAACTTCCCATAAAATTCACCTCATTTATAAATAAAGTGTACTTAAATATTTCAATAAATGTTTTAACAAAAAAGAAAAAAAATCTTAAGAATTCCTTAAGATACCCAAATCGGCAAGAATACCATAAAAGTTGTCTTTCCATCACTAGAACTTACCTGAATGCTTCCCTTATGAAGTTGAACGATTTCTTTAGCAATCGCAAGCCCTAAACCACTACCTCCTCTTTCACTATTTCTAGAAGAATCCACACGATAAAACTTTTCAAAAATTTGATGCATTTCCTCATCACTGATAGTAGGACCTTCATTGGTAATTAGAACACAAGCCCTATCACTCTCTTTCGTAATAGATACAAAAATAGTACTTTCTTTCTTACTATAAAAACATGCATTTTTTAAAATATTACTAAAAACTCTAGCAAGTTGGGAAGAATCTCCCAATAAATAAATCTTTTCTGTCTTTAAAAACTTTACATTCTTATTCTCTTCTTTTAATAAAGGAAAAAAATCATCTACAATTTGGAACAACATTAAAGATAAATCTAACTTTTCTTTATGCAACTGAATAGTTTGTGAATTAAAACGAGTAATTGAAAATAGTTCATTAATTAACTCTTCTAACTTATAAGATTTTTCCAAAGCAATCTGCGTATACTTTTTTCTTTGTTTACTCGGCATATCCTCTGCTTCATAAAGCAAAGATAAATACCCAATCATCGAAGTTAAAGGTGTTTTAATATCATGAGCAAGATAAACAACTAAATCATTCTTTTTCTGCTCTACTTCTTTGGAAATCCTTTTATTTTCAATGGCTTCCCTCTTAATATGATTTAAAGCATTTTCAATTTCTAAAAGTTCTTTTGGTAAATAAATCAAATCCTCTTCTTCTTCAATTAAAAGTCGACTTGCATCTACAATAGTATCTATGAATAGAATCATTCTTCGTAAATAATAAAGAACAATGATAATAAAACCAATGAGCCACACAAAAAGCATAACAAAATTATGCGTTTCAATATATTTTAAAAAACGATAGGTTTTATCATAAGGTTGCCAAATAATCTTATTACATAAAGTACGTGCTAAAAAGAGTAGAAAAAGAAATATTCCTGTATAAAGGAGAGTATTTTTTACTACTTTATAAATCAAATCTTTTGTTAATTGATTTCCATACTTACTTTTCAATTTTATATCCCACTCCCCAAATGGTTTCAATATATTTCTGATTTTTTCCAGTATCTTTCAATTTTTCTCGCAAATGTCTTATATGAACCATTAATGTATTGTTATCATTTTCATAATACTTTTCTTTCCAAACTTTAAAAAATAACTCTTCACTTTTTACAATGCATCCTTTATTTAAACACAAATGCCAAAGAATAGAAAATTCAGTAGGAGTTAAACTAATTTTTTCTCCATGTAAAAGGCATTCATGTGTTACTTTATTAATCACAAGTCCTCGAACCATTATGACTTTTTGTGTCATACCACTAGTATTGTATTTGGTAAATCTTCTAAGTTGTGCTTTTACTCGAGCAACCAATTCAAGAGGCTGAAAAGGTTTGGTTATATAATCATCTGCACCGATAGATAAACCATTAATCTTATCAATATCTTCTACTTTAGCAGTGACAAAAAGAATAGGAAAAGAATGCTTTTTACGAATTTGTTGACACAATGTAAATCCATCTAACTCTGGAACCATAACATCCAAAACAGCAAGATCAATCGGTTCTTTTTCTAAAAACTCTAAAATATCAGTACTCTCATAAAATTTATGAACAATAAAATTTTCATTAGTTAAATAAATTTCAATTAAATCTGCAATTTCCTTTTCATCATCCAAAACAAGTATGTGCATATTACCTATCTCCCATTCTTCAAAAACTTTTTTCTATTATAATACAATAAAAAAGAATGACAAAAGATTTTTTGCTTACTATTGACAAAAAAGAGTTCTAACTCTAGAACTCTAAATGGCTTTTATATACTCAAGAAGTTTCAAAAACATACGTACAAAAAGAGGTTCTAAACCATCATGTTTTAGTTTACGTATTTGAATACGCTTACGGCGAATATCTCCTTCACTAAAGAAAATGGTCGCTATTTTCTCTTTCAATCTTGTTTCAATTTGTAAATCACTAATAATAGAATCTACTTCATCATTAATAATACGTACAGCATCAATTTCAATATCTTTTCCTTTACAGTTGATAGTAAGTTGACTTGTTGTCGGTACATCTTTCACTTCTACAATAAAGTCATTATCATCTACATAATTATTAGTAACCACCACGTCTTTATCAACATAAGTAATCACATCATCAGCTTCTCTTGTATTTCTAAATCTTATTTTATAATCACGACTTTGTGGAATAATTCCTGTTTTCCCTTCTACTGGACGTATAATAAGTGTATAATTGTTCTGTAAATAATTGTAATCAATGTGAGTCATAATGTAAAATCCTTGCTCAAAAAGCGAAGAGTATCCATCATCCTCATAAAGTTTATACGTATTACTCATTCCTGGAAAAACATGTATCTCCATTTTTTTAGGTGGATTTGTGACATTAATATTTTGATCTAACTCTGCTAGTGGAACAATAGAACCCGCTTTTGCAAACACCGGATAATCCTCATCTTTATAAAAAGTAACATAACGTTTATTCCCTGGAAACTTCTTTCCTGTTTTAAAGTCATACCACATTCCATTCGGCAAGAAAATCTTTTCTACCGCTCTATTCATAACTCTATCTTTTTTATTTGTAATCGGCGCAACAAACAACTCTCCACCAAAATAATATTCATTCTTGTAAATCGGCTCATCATATATTTCAGGATGCATATAGTAAAGTGGCTGAATAAGAGGTAATCCCGTTTGATGATACTTATACGCCTCTGCATAAAGATACGGAATCAACTTATGACGTAACTGACAATACTCTCTTACAATATTTAATGTCTTAATATCCCATCTCCAAGGTTCTCTCTTATAAAAATGACCATGCTTAGCACTAAAACGAAAAATAGGACTATAAGTTGCCAGTTGAACATGTCGTAAATAAAGTTCTCCATCTTCAATACCATCTTTATATCCACCAACATCATGACTCCACCAAGATACCCCAATATTACTCGCTGTAGAATTGTAATAAGGTAACAACTTCAAAGTATCCCAAGAAACAAGAGTTTGGCCAGAATAATGAATAGGAGTTCTATGAGGAGCCACTAATCCATTTCGCGATAACAACATTCCTCTTTGCGTAGCATATTTTTTATAATCATTAAAATGATAATAATTTAAAGCTCGCAATGTATACAAATCATTTTTATTATAATAATCAACAAAATAAAAATCGACTCCCAGTTCATTTAAAGGAGAAATCAAATGATGAAAATACTCCATAAGAACATTAGTATCAAAAGCATTAAAAGGAATATTCCTCTCTTCCTCATAATTTAAATTGCTTTTAATTAATGGATAATTCACTTCTTCCTTACTAATTCCCTCACTTGGATCGACTGTTAAACCAACACGTACTCCTCTCTCATGCATATACTGAATAAACTCTTTCGGATTATTAAACAATGTATGATTAAACGTATACCCAGTCTTCGGTAAATCCGTTTTCATATGCCACTCATTTCCAAGTAATAACACTGAATAAGGTATTTTATTTTTAGCAAAATCAAGTAAAAGTTTCTTTAAATCATACGCACTATAAATCTCATCCTTATTCCACCATATTCCTAAAGCATACCTTGGAATCAAAGCAGGTCTTCCCGTCAATGTAAAATAATCCCGTAAAGCTAAACCAAAATCTCTTCGATACATAAAAAGATAAGTATCCACTCTCTTTGTAGGAGGAATTACTAACTCTCCATTTTCATTTAACAATAAAGAATCCGCATCATCCATAGAGGCAAAACCATCAGTAGAATAAAGTCCCTTATGAAACTTAGCCTTGGTACTATTCTCATCCAAGCTAGACATCGTCCCTTTAAAATTACGTGCCTCAGGATGATTAAAATACCACATCTTATCTGTATTTTGTAGCAAAACTTTCAAATTAGCATCAGGTGCCATCTTACTTGACCAAAAAGGCTTTTCTTTGGCATAGGTTAATTTAAAATAGCGTGTAGAAATTTCTAAATAACGATTATCTTCTTTTACATTATATTCAGGCACATTAAAATTACGATTAAGAACTCTCTCGGTTAACCCATCATAAAAAATGCCTTCTTCACTATACTCAAATCGTAACAAACGCTCACTTAAAACAGTAATTCGGTATTTTTCTCCCTTAAAAATAGCATTCGATTTCGCACGTGTTTGTGTATAATTCATTTTAAAATGTTCATCTATACTAGCCAATTTTCACACCCTCTATCTTTAATGTATTGTAACATAAAGAGTGAGTCTATGCAATTTTAAGAATGAATTTTCTTTTCATTCATTAGTCTTCTAACATATTCAGTTACCTCCTGTTGCAATTCACTCCCTTGCATTAAGGCAGTAATACGTGAAAACCATTTTCTTAAATCTTTTTTATGATCATGGTTAATTTTAGCAACTTGCAAACTATCTTTGTACTGAATCACTTCATATAAACATTGTGCCCTAGAAAGTTCTAAAAAATTATCAAAACGCATTTGATAGGTAGCATTTCCTAAAGCAATCTCACAAGTCGTAAAATTACGATAAAACTTTTCGAAAATTACATTTCCATTAGGATAAATATAGCCTATATACCCATCAAATAAATTTTTCCCCACAATTCGAAACAAATAATTAGAGCTTTCTAAAAACAACTTACATCTTCGAATATTTCGATACTGCATTTCTTTATCTGTATTCTTATATTTTTTCCTTTCTACATTAGAATGCGTATCTTCAAAATGCATTTTTGTTCCTGGTGCAATAAAATCCCAATCTGCTTTTAAAGAAGAGAAAACCTCAATCTGTTGAAGTAACAAAGAAACATAATCGTGATTTTGCAAACGATCTAAATCTACTTCCTCATCTAAAAACGTTCTCACCCGAAAGTTAGGAGCCGAAAAAGTAATCTGTTCATATTCATTTAAAAACTCTTCTGTACTATATTTTTTAAAACATTCCTTTTCCCTATCAAAAACAGTCGTTCTATAAACAAAATGAGAATTTTCTTTCTTTAATTCTTCAATATAATCTGCTAAATGATAACAAAAAATAAAACTATTATGAACGCCACCATATTTTTCTACATATTCTTTAGAAATTCTATTTAAACATTCCCCATACACCAAATAAAATTTATCTTTATCAAAACAATCTGCAAATTCTTTCATAGAAAGAGGTTTTAAAAACACATCAATAATACTTTTCATATTCACAATGACCTTAGAAAGAATTTGTACTTTCTCTATAACATAATTTTCTATTGTTATAAATTTTGTAGGATATTTTTTTCTAAGTAAATCCATTTCTTTCATTAAAAGTTCATAAATTGCACTTTTTTCTTGTAAATTTAAAACTTCTCTATATTCCTTTCTTAAACATTTAAGTTTTAACTTCACAAAATCCATTCTCTCTTCTATTGTTTTATAACTTGCTAAAAGTTCTAAATTCTCTTGATTAGCTATATTAAATATAACAAGTAAATGTTGTAAGAAAAACGAAATATCAATATGAAAATATCTGCCTCCACCCATTTCATCTTTTTGGGGAGCAAAAGTAAAATTAGGCAAATAATTTTCCATAGGAGAAGCTATACTCTTTGAAAAATAATTTTCTATTTTTTGATAATAATTCTTATTTAAAAAAGAATCAAACCAATTTTTATCTTTTTCTTTTTTGCTTGCTGCATAAAAAAATCCAGAATAAATGGAAAATTCCCCATCAAAAGTAATCCTTGGATTAAGTATCTCTTCAATAGAAATAAAAGAGTCAGATAGTTTTACCTTATTGTCCATATATATCCTCCTAAAAATATGTATTATCTTAACACAAGCTATAGTGATAAACAAGTCCACGTGTTATAATACATGGGGAGGAAAAACTATGAAAAAAACATATACCATTGGAATCAGTGTACTAATAATCTTAATTCTAAGTTTTTGCATATATACTTGCATTATTTTTAAAAACAATATGCCTATTCTTGCTTACCACGACGTCTTAGAAAATCCAACAGAAGAAACAGACATTAGTATAGAAAAATTTGACCGTCAAATGAAATTCTTAAAAACCCACAATTACAAAACATTAACAATGAGTGAATTTTATGAATGGAAAAAGGGAGCCAAAACAAATGGAAAAAAAGTAGTATTAACATTTGACGATGGAAAAGAATCATTTTACACAACCGTAGTTCCCATACTAGAAAAATACAATTTAAAAGCAACCATCTTTATTATTGAAAGTGCAATAAATGAAAGTGGTTATCTAACGCACGAACAAGTACTCGACTTAAAAAATAATCATCCCAATATTACAGTTGCCTCTCATTCCTATAACTTACATAACGAGACAAGTGCAAACAGCAACAATTACACATTATATGATGAGGATATGAAAAAAAATAAAGAAAACAATTATGAATTTTATGCCTACCCTTTCGGAATTAAAAATGAAAATTACGAAAATGCTTTAAAAGACAATAACTACAAACTAGCATTCTTATTTTCCCCTAGCAAATGGGCAAGTAGAAATAATAATGACTTTGAAATTACAAGAGTACCTATTTATAAAAGTAATTCTATGTTCAAATTTAAATTAAAAATGCTACTAAAAATATAAGGAGACTAACATGTTTAAATATACACTAGATAATAAAAGATACCATACCCTAAATTATTACTATAAAACAAAATTTCATAATAAAGTATTTAAAGTCAGTTTAAATGCTGATTTTTCTTGTCCTAACTTTAAAAATGGGCAAGGTTGCATTTTTTGCCTTCATGGAAGTAATGAATACGACATTGAAAAAAATAAAGATTTAATAACTCAATTTAATGAAGTAAAAATTCCTCTGGAAAAAAAATGGCCAAACAGTTACTACATTGGTTATTTTCAAGCCAATACAAATACTTACGCACCAATTCATGTACTAAAAGAAAAATATGAAACCATCTTAAATTTAGAAAATGTCATTGGCTTATCTATAGCAACTCGTAGTGATGCTATAACAGATGAATGTTACGATTATTTAGAAGAATTAAATAAAAAAACATTTTTAACAATCGAACTTGGACTCCAATCTTCCAAAAAAGAAACTCTAAAATTAATCAACAGAGGACACTCTTTAGAAAACTTTATAACAGCAGTAAAAAATTTAAAGAAACGAAACATTAAAGTAGTAGTACATATTATCAATGGCCTTCCCTATGAAACAAAAGAAGACATGTTAAATACAGTAAAATTTTTAAATGATTTAGAAATTGATGGAATTAAAATTCATATGCTCCATATTTTAAAAGGCACTCCACTTGCAAAAATGTATGAGAAAAAACATTTTCCTATTCTTACTAAAAATGAATACATTGACATTGTAATCGAACAACTAGAACATTTAAATGAAAACATAGTCATTCACAGAATTACAGGAGACCCTAATATTGAAGATTTAATTGCCCCAAATTGGCTCGTCAAAAAATTTTGTGTCTTAAATGACATTGATAAAGAAATGGTACATCGAAACGTCTACCAAGGAGACAAATGTAAAAAAGTATGAAAACCTCACATTCTCATACTTTTATTTTTTTACTATTTTTATTTTATAACCACAAACATCCAATATTTTTAAAAAACTCTTTAAAGGAATAGCTGTTTGTTCACTTTCGTATCTTTGGTATTGCTGTTGTTTGATTCCTAACAGGCACGCTAGTTCTTGTTGGGTTAGATTTTTACTCTTTCTTATTTCTTTTAAAGTCTGCATATTATATTGCAAAATAACCTATTAGAATATTCATCTTATTTCTTTTAGATTAACCACTATTCAAAATTAACTATGCCAAAACATTGCTACTAACAATTCTAAGAAACAAGAACAACATATAAGCCACACGATTTAAATCCTGAAACGGAAGTCAAACTAAAATTAATATCTATATCATCTCCAGCATTAAAATCCGTTATAAAAGTCCAAGCACCAGCATATTCTCCCGATGCAATTGTTGTTGGCGCAATAGAAACAGAATTTTTTGAAAAATTATGCACAGTATTTGTATTCACACCACCACTAGTTGCAGTCATATCCATCCATGCTATAATTTTTCCACTTTTATATTTATCCATATATCCCCAACTCCAACCACATCCTCCTTGCGTAGCACCAAATTCAGCTTTTAAAACTTCATAACTATGATTCTGTGCTGTATGAGATCCCCTTACTCCAAAGATACTTTTACCAGAAACTATATTAGCCCCAGTTAGGTTTGCATCTCCTACAATGGTTTGATTTCCACTTAAGTATTGACCAGATTTAATTGTTT
>CAQBKK010000006.1 GCA_948760655.1 uncultured Bacilli bacterium
CAAAAAATGGTTTGTTTGATATTTCGTTAATTTTATACTCTAGTATTGTAAGAGTTGTAGGATATGTAATTAGATACTCTGTAGGTTCTATAACTTGTAAATTAGTATGTAATAAGTTTTTAATTGTTCCTTTCTTAACTTTGTAAGTGTAATCTTTAATAATCTCCAAGATTTCGTTATTTGGCTTTAAAGTCTCCATAGTTTTAAATTCCAACATCAAAAAAAGTCCTCCTTCCTAGAAAGAGAACTTTAAGTTTTATATAAAATAAAAACTTACGATACCATATTGGTTCGTAAGTTGTTTTCAAATGGAGCGGATGATGGGAATCGAACCCACGTTATCAGCTTGGAAGGCTGAAGCTCTACCATTAAACTACATCCGCATTTGTTCAACACTTAAAATTATATCATAAAAAGAAAAAATAGCAACACTTTTTTTCAGTAGAGCTTCATCTCCTTCCAATTTTCTACTATAATGTATGTTAAAATACAAAAAATATACATATGATCTAGATAAAATGATAACTTTTTGTTATAATAGATTTGTTTGCTGGAATAGCTCAGTTGGTAGAGCAACGCCCTCGTAACGCGTAGGTCGCAAGTTCGAATCTTGTTTCCAGCACCATCGGGAAATCTGTTCGAACTATTCGAACTTTTAGATATAGAATCAATCGAAAGATTGGTTTTTTTCTGTTTTGGAAAGAAATCATAGTCAGAAAGGTTGATGTCTATGATTAATGTAATCAAAAAAGAAATTGATATGGAGGAATCTTTAAAAAAACGATTAGAGATAATATGTGATTTTTGTAATACTACTCCAACTATTATAAATGGTAGTATAAGAAAGATTGATAAGACTAACCTAACGTGTACCAAATGATGCACAATAAGAAGAAACAGAATATACTTTATTTTAAAGGAATTATAGATGAATACCACATTGATTTAAAGGTACCTACTAAAGATGATGTTTGTAATGATTTAAATGTTATTGTATCAATTATCAATTAAATATTAGTTGTATTCTCAAATTGGTAATAATACATTGAATTAACATAGAATAAATATTAGTTTATGCTTTTTCACTGGCATACCTTAAACTATTAATTTCAATATAAATAATGATAATTTGTTATAGTTTTTTATATTAGTATCTACTTAAGTTAATTATAGTTCAAAAATATTTTTTAATCATTATTTAAGTTATGCATTTTCCCTCTTGGAAATATAATTTCTACCCTTGTATATTCATTTTCTTTTGAGGAAATCGTTAATTTTAAACCCAATTTATCACATAGCTTTTTGGCTAAGTAAAGTCCCATTCCTGTTGCTTGTTTATTCTTTCGATTATCTCCTGTAAAAGATGGTTCAAAAACACGAGAGATATTTTTTTCTTTAATGCCACAGCCATTATCTTCTATACTTAATATGACATTGTTTTTATTTTCAATCCCTTTTATTTTAATTTTTTTCATTTCTTTATTCTGATATTTTATAGAATTTTGGAGAATTTGCGAAAGAATAAAGGTAAGCCATTTTTCATCTGTATAAATAATTTTATTCATTTCTAAAACTTCTAGAAAAATTTTTTGTTTTAGTAAATAATCTTTATAATTTAATAAAATGTTATGGATAACTTCTTCTAGGTTTAACTTTTTTACAAAGTAATCTTTTTCAGTAGTTTTCATTCTAGCATAATAAAGCATTTGTTCAACTAAGTTGTCTATCTTTCTTATTTCTTCTTTTAAAAATTCATTTTTTTTATTTTCTGCTTCCAAAGCAAGAACAGCTATAGGAGTTTTTATTTCATGAGCAAAACTTTCAATATATTCTTGATAATCATCTTTTTCTTTTTCTAAAAGAGTAATTTTATCATTCATAGCTTTACAGGCTTTTTGTAATGCGTCATAGTAGGCTTGATTTTCCATATTTTTAGGTTTTTCTATGACTTCTGCAATTAAATATTTTTCTTCTAAAGATAACAGTTTTTCTTTTATGTTACTAGTTTTTTTCTGGGTTATATAAAATGTGATTAGAAGATATAGTAAAGTAATTATTATAAAAATAAAAACAAAAATAAGAGTACATAGTTTGGGTATTTTAAAAATAGTTAGAAATAAACTAATACTCAGAATAAAAGTAATTTGAAAAATAAGAAAAAATATTTTTTCTTCTAAAAAGGCAAGAAATTTCATAAAGTATAGCCACTTCCTCTAACGGTTTTAATTAAATCTTTGATGCCTATTTCTCTAGCTTTTTTTCTTAAACGATTGATATTTACCATTAGGATATTTTCATCTACATAGTATTTGTCATTCCATAAGTATTCTAAAAGTTCTTCTTTATAAATCACTCGTTTTTCATTTATAAAGAAGTAATACAAAATACGAAATTCGTTTCTTGTGAGTTCAATTTCTTTACTCTTGTATTTTAATAGAGAAAGATGCAAGTCTAGGGTATATTTCTCTTTTGTAATCTCTTTATAATCCAAAGGATTTTTTTCTGTAGCTCTTTTTATTTTTTCTAAAAGTATCCATTTATTATATGGTTTTGTAATATAATCAATTCCCCCAGCTTGAATACTTTTTAGTTCGCTTTTGGCTCGTGAATCACTTGTTAGGAAAATGATGGGAATATTTTTTATCTTTTTTATTTTCTTACATAGAGAAAAACCATCTTCATAAGGTAGATGAATATCTAATAAAACTAAATGAATGGGTTCTTTTTCTATCACTTGTAAGGCGTTTTTTTCATCTTCGATAATAATGGTATGGTATTTATTTTTTTCTAATATTTCCTGAATATTTTTTCTAATAGCTTTTTCATCTTCAATGATTGCAATAGTCAATAGTAACACCTTCTTTTTTGTTATTATAACATTCTAAAAGGAAAAAAGAAGTCTAAAAAAGACAACTTATTCGTCTATATTTTTCTTAAATCCAAAGTAGGTTGTTAGAAAATAGATTAGGTATATTAATAAGAATAGTAATAAAGAATTACCAAGAGAATAAAGATAAGTATAATCTTCACTTGTTACATTAAAGAATAATCTATTTAATGAGAAAGTGGTTATTATAGCAATCAATATTGGATAAATGATTGGGAAAATAAAATTCATGGAAACTTGTTTTAAAATCGTTTGGTTGATACTTCTTTCTCTTACACCCAATTTTTTTAATAAATTATAACGGAATTTATATTTGGTTGTATCTGATAAGGTTTGAATGGAAAGAATGGTTCCTACTACAGCTATGAATACTAAAGAAATATAAGTAAGAGAGAAAGAGAACATAGTCATGGCCGAGCGATTGTCTGCTAATATTTCTCCTCTTATAATTGCCATATCAAGGGCAATGGTATATTCTTCGCCATTAAAAGTACTTTTTAATTCTATAGAACCAACTTTTTCTAAAAAAGACTTAGCAAAATCATTGGTTGTTTCTTTTTCGGTGTTTATGGCATTGTGGGTATTATCAATAAGCATTCCACTTACTAGTTCATCTGGAACTACAATTAAATAGTATCCATTCGATGCCCAAGATGTGGTATAGCCTTTGTAAGTCATTCCTTTACATTCTAGAGTTTTTCCTTGAATATGCAAATCTAAATTTTTTTCTTTTAATTTTTCAAACCAATTTTTGAATTCTTTATAAAAATGGATAAAGTATTCATTTTCATTTAAAGTAATTTCTTCACGATTTAGCATTTTTTGAAGTTTGTTGTAGTCACTTAGTTTAATAAATAAATCATTTTGAAAAGTAATGTTGCCATTTACTTCTCCTAAAAGATGCGCTATCTCGGCATCATCAGCATTTAAGGATTTTGCATAGATGTTGTATATATGTTCTTCTTTTATTCCCAATGTTTTTTCTATGTAATCATGACCCAACTGATATTTTTCACGATAATCCATGATATTGTCAGATTCTAAATCTTTAATATCTGTTTCAGAATAAATCCTATTCATCATTATATCATAAAGAATTCTAGAGTTTACTTGATTTTCAAAGGCATCTTTAAAAAGATAAGATACATTTAAAGAAATTAAAGTAAGTGTGGATAGTAGGGCTAGTGTTCCTAAGGTTATACCCATCGTTTTTATTTTGGCAGAAAAGTTTCTAGCTATAAATAAGTTGTCGTTTTTATATTTTATATTTTTGTGTTTTAAAACTTTGTTTAAAAGAAATTCTCCGATAGATAGGGTTAGACCATAAATACTAATACCAATTAAAATAATGGATAGGAAAAATGGTACCATCATAGTAGGTTCTTCAACGATTTTAAAAGCATAGTCAAATAAAGTAAGTCCTGAAGCACCTAAAATAGTGGCAAAAATAAATGTGGTACTTCGCATTTTTTTAGACATTTTTTGCTCGTTTCTTTTTTCAAAGTAGAGTAAATCATGAATATTCATTTTTTTAATTCGTATTCTGCTTCTTAAAAGGACAAAAAGATAAATGATAATAAAGTATAATCCTGAATAAATACAAGGTGTACTATGAAGAGAAAAAGCAATTTTATAAGGCATTTCAAAGATATTCATAACAATTGCAGATAGAATGATGGCAATGAATATTCCAATAACGAAAGAAAGGATAGCTGCGATAAAACCTAAGAATATGTTTTCTAATAAAAATAGTTTGTTTATATCTTTCTTTTTGATTCCTAGGAGGAGATAGGTTCCAAATTCGCGGCTTCTTTTTTCAAACATAAAGCGCATTGTGTAGTTAATTAACCAACCCATAACGAATACGACGATAATGCTTACAAAAATAATAGCATATTTGAAGTTTTCCATAGTGGTTGATAATTCGCTTATATCTTTGGAAAAGGCAATTAAGTTGAAAGAAAAAATGAGGGAAAAAGCAATGGTTACAGTTACCATATAAATAAGATAATCTTTTATGCTTCTTTTTACGTTACGAATGGAGAGTTTACTTAACATCGTTTAGGTCTCCTCCCATAAGTGTTAGGATGTCTAATATCTCGTCAAAAAATTCTTTTCGAGTACTTTTTCCTCTTTGGATTTCATTAAAGATTTTTCCATCTTTTAGAAATAAAACACGTTTACAAAAGCTCGCCGAGAAAGCATCGTGCGTTACCATTAAAATCGTAGCATGCAAGTTTTTATTCATTTCGTTCATTGTTTCTAAGAGAAGTCTTGCTGATTTGGAGTCTAAAGCTCCCGTTGGTTCGTCAGCTAAAATAAGTTTAGGATTGTTTATAAGGGCTCTTGCACATGCACAACGTTGTTTTTGACCACCAGAAACTTCATAAGGAAATTTTTTTAGAATACTTCCAATATCTAATTTTTTAGCCAAATTTTCTACTAAAGTATCCACTTGTTTTTCGTCTGTTTTGTTAATAACTAACGACAAAGCAATATTTTCTTCTATTGTTAAAGTATCAAGTAAGTTAAAGTCTTGAAAGACAAATCCTAACTTTTCTCTTCGAAAGTCAGAAAGTTCATCCGCTTCTAATTCAGTTATATCAATTCCATCAATAAAAATATGACCACTTGTTACATTATCTATTGTGGATAAGCAGTTTAAAAGGGTTGTTTTTCCACTTCCACTTGCTCCCATAATAGCAACAAACTCCCCATTTTCTACTTTAAAACTTATACCATTAATTGCTTTTGTGATGATACTGCTGTTTTTTCCATAATATTTTTTTACGTCTTGTATTTTTAATATTTCCATGTTCATTTTCCTTCTTTCTAGTACATTATATAATAGGAAGTTGGAAATAAAAATTACAGTTTTGTAAGGAAAAAGTAATTGTGTTGAAAAGGCTCTTTTTTCTTTGATTTGATAATTTTAAATTTTATAGTTTCTGTAATGAGAAATGTTTTTATTTTCCTCGTAATATTTTTGAATTTCCTTTTATTTTATTACTTCATTATTTTTCTTCCATTTTTCTATAAATAAACTTTTATATATTTTTTCGTTTACTTTAAAACAGGGAAATTCGTTACAATCTGCACAGAAATCCACATTGTGTTCCTTTGTACAACTAGGAATTACGCATCCTTTTATACTACGGGACGAATTTGGATTGCTCCTACACCCTTCACATTTTGGATAGGCATATTTTTTTAACTTTTTATGAAATAATTTATATTCTTCTAATTTATGGCGATAATTCTTTTGCATGCTTACTTATTTCTCCATATTTGCATCCAGTACAAGTAGTACAGAATAGACCACATGGTGCTATATTAGAAAGAATGGTTTCTTTGTCAATTTTATTTTTTGTAATCATACGTTTTACCTTCTGTTTCTTTATCTATTTTTTCTTTTAAATATGGCAGTTTTTGAAATTCAATATAATCTTCAATATGTACTAATTGCCTTTTTTCATCATTCACTCGATATTCTCGTTTTTTGGTTCCATTTTTTATTCTTTCAAAGGCTCGCTCGTTTAATTTCATTGTATGTTTCATTTCGGTCTCCTTTTTATAAATCATTTGTTATAATTATCGCTGATAATTTTAATGATATTTTTGGCTTCTATACGATCAGAGTTTTTTTCTTCTTCTGATAAATCTTTGTATTTCGTATGAATTTGCTTATCCCAAAGTTCTACTTTTTCTTTTGGAATTGTAAGTTCCCATTCAAACATTTCTAGTGGTTCTTCTTTTGTATTAGCAGTTGGAATAATAATTAAATCAGCATTTTGTAAAGCACAACTTCTAATACTTTCAGGATAATGTCTATCAAAACAGATTACTATCCAATCTTACCAATTGATGTATCATATACCTTAAAGCCTTCTTCTGATGGCGTATAATAATCTTGTTCAAAAAATTGATTGGCTTGTACAATATGCACCATTTTTGAAACACCTAAAATTTTACCATCTTTATCGATAAAGGGTGAGGCATCATATCTATTTTTTCCTTCTAAAAGATAAAAATTAGGCACAATTGCAACATTAAATTGTCTACATTTTTCTTGCAATTTTTTTTATAACATCACAATGAATATCTAAAGCACACTCATTTACCTCTAACTTTGCATATTGTGGAAAAAATCTGTAAAATTGTAATTCTGGAAAACAAATTAAATCTGCTCCGTTCTTTGCTGCCTCTTCTATATAAGTAAATGTCTTTTCTATATTTTCTTCTATATTTTTTGACATACTCATTTGAACTAATGCAATTTTTATATTTTCATTCATAATATTATACTCCTTTTTCTTTTGTTAATTATATAATAGGTTGTAATATTTACAAACACTCTTTCGTTACTTGTTTTTCTTCTATCTATTTTTTATAGTTCTTATTTCATCTACATCAAATGATACATCTTCAAGTTTTACGCTTTACAGCTTTCTAATTTTTCTTCTAATTCTTTTAAATTATATTTACTCATAAAATCACACTCCAATAAGATTATATATTCATATCTAATTAATATTAAATGTGCAATTTTTATAAGATTTTAAATGTTGAAATCACTTCTATATGCTACTCATCATTTTTATCTTCATTTGCCAACTCATACAATTCTTTTTCATCTCTAATTATTTTGATTAATTCTTCTTTTGTTGGCAAATATGTTAAATATTTGGAAGCATAAACATTTTTAACATCATCACCTAAAGTCATTTCTACCACCGCATCATCTTTATCTGCACACAATAATATTCCTATTGGTTCATTTTCCCCATCTATCATTTGTGTTTTCTTATAATAATTTACATACATCTGCATTTGTCCAATATCCTGATGAGTTAATTTGCCAATCTTTAAATCAATTATGACAAAACACTTTGCTAACCTATTATAGAATATCAAATCAGGATAATAATATTCTGCTCCTATTTTAATCCTCTGCTGACTAGCAACATAGGAAAAACCTCGTCCAAGTTCAAGTAGAAATTCTGTTAAATGTGATAATAATGCACTCTCTAAGTCTGTTTCTAAATAATTTTTATTCTCTTTTAATCCTGCAAATTCAAATATATAAGGAGATTTTAATAATTCCTCTGGATCTTTTTCAATTAACTTGCTTTTAGAGTCCTCAATAATTTTATTTTTATCTGGAGATATTAAATATCTATCATATAACTTTGTATTTATTTGTCTACGCAGCTCTCTACATCCCCAATTAGATTTAATTGATTCATTCTCATAAAAATCTCTTTCTTCTTTTCTGTCAATTTTAATTAGTTCTTGAAAATGAGCCCAAGACAATTCGGTCGACACTGTCGACCATATTGGATACATTTCATAAAATCTTCGCATTCTTCTAATGCTAACAGCTGAAAAACCACTTCCAAATTCATTAGTTAACTTAGAAGATAAAACATCAATTACTTTTTTTCCATAACTTGCTTTTGTGCTATTTTCAGATAGTTCATAAGTTATTTTACCAACATACCAATATACTTCTGTCATTGTAGTATCAATATGCTTAAACATTTTTTCTCTAGCAATTATACTGTTTATAGGAAGGTTTCTACAATAAAATTCACTAAATTGACTATGTTTTTATGGTTTTCAATTTTTTTTGCTCTTTTTAATAAAAATATGTAAAATCTAAAAGCGTGTAATTTCTTTATTTATGGGGGTGTCTTGTGAGTTTCAATTAATCGTAATCAACCGGTTGATTGTGTCGATTATTGTTGTCCATTTCCTTAGTATTAGTATAAAGTAAAAATTTTTTTTATACATTCTTTTTCTACTCAATTTCACTTCTTATTTACATAGAATTAAAAGATAAAAAGAAAGCCTATCTGACTTTCTCTTTAAATACCCATTCTCTTTGAATTATAAAATTAGCTATAAATATAAGAATATCTACGCCTATTTTTAAAGTTGTTGAATTTAGGTTCGTTACTTTAAATATTTCTGATACTAGGAATGCAGAGATAAACATTTGCACAATAACTAACGTGAAGTATTTTATTACAGAAGATTTCCCTTTGTTTTTGAATACGACTCTTGCATTAATTGTGAAGTTATAAGCAGAGGAGAATATTCTTGCAATGATGGTTGCTATTACGATGGTTGTGATAATGCCTATACTTATATTGGGTAAGATGTGCATTAATAGTGTAAATAATAAAATATCTACAAAAAAGGAACTTATGGATGCTAGGATATATTTTAAAAATAGTTTATAGATTAAAACTGAATCTCTTAAAGGGTTAAAATGGCTTAGTTCGTTATTGTTTATATAAACAGTTGCAATGGGAACTTCGGCAATTTCGATAGCATTTTCTTTGCATTCAATAAGCATATTGGTTTCGTATTCGTATCGTTCTCCAGAAGTTGTTAAAAATAGTTTCATGCTTTCTTTCCCAAATGCACGTAATCCTGATTGGGTATCTGTGATTTTAATTCCTACAAAAGCTGCAAATATATTTCTTGTTATTTTGTTTCCATATCTACTTTTGAATGGCACATTTTTTTCATCAAAGTTACGTGTTCCAATGACTAATTTTTTTGGATCTTCTTTTAGTTTTTCAATGCAATTCTTAATATCTTCTACTGTATGTTGTCCATCACAATCGGCGGTGATGGTTCCTAGTAGAGGGGGATACGTGTTTAGGCAGTAGTTGAATGCTGTTTTGATGGCTCTTCCTTTTCCCATGTTGACAGAATGTCTTAGTACTTGTATTCCCATACTCTCAAATTTATTAAAAATACTTTGGTATTCTTCTCCACTTCCATCATCTACAATGACGATATTTTGGAAATTATTTTTTAGTTCTTTCATAAAGTCACTCATTATTTTTTCATGTGGTTTGTAAGCAGGAATTATGACTACAATATCATTCATTTTTATTTTCTCCTTCTGTTAAGGCTTCCATATTTACTAGTTTCCATTCGTTATTTATACGAGCAAAGTACATTCTATCATGCATGGTGTCTTCTAGTTTTTTGTTTCCTTTTATAATCATGTGTTTTATTACATACACTTCACAAGAGAAAGCATTTTCATTGTAAATTTCAAAGTTTTCTATTCGTTCATCCGTGAATGTTGGATTATCAAGTGTATGCGAACTTGTGAAAGTAATATCGATTCCTGTTGCCCAGCTGTACGCGTATTTCGACAAGTTTGAGCCTTCGATTACATACTTTTTGATTGTTCCATAACCATATTTGTCTCCTGTTAAATCTTTGGATAGAAATAAACTCCAATCCTTTGCGATATTCATAATATCTGGTATATTTTCTATTTTAGTCTTTGCTGTTTCTTCATCTTCTACTTTTTGGAATTCGATTTCTTTGGTAATTTTATTTCCAACTTGCTTGTATTCTACTTCATTTCCTTGTTCATCGGTAATATTTATTTTGGGGATACTCCATAAGCCTTTTATTTCATAAGTGATATTTGTTGGAATTTCTACGTACTTTGCTACTTCTTCTAAATTTTCGTTTTTTATTTCTTCTGTTTTGTCTTCATCTGTTAGCTCCATTCCGTTTACTGTTACTTTATAAGTACTTGGTAATTCTAACGTGTAATTGTATAGGCCATTTTCCATACTACTTTTTATGCTTTTTACTTCCCACTCAGAAAAGGTAAGTAATCCTAGACGATGGATTTTTTTAGTTCCATCTAGTTCTATTTGCAAAATTGGATTTTCTTTGTAATACACTTTATATACAGGATTATCCTCTGTACTATCACTCGTTGGTTGATAAGTGATAGATTCCTCTTCTTTTAGTATTTCTTCTAAAATGCTTTCGATATTGACATTTTCTTTTTCAAATTTACTTTTGTTCACTGCTATTCCATTTTCGATAGGAGTTGCTAGTGTTTTTTTGGTACTTTCTTTTTGTAATTTTTTTATTGTGTTTTGTAAGTAATTTTCGATTTGGTTCTTTTCATATTTTACAAGACTACTTCCCACATAGATTAAAAAACTAACCATGAGTATTCCTAAGATACTTGCATAAATCATTAAAAATTTTTGAAATTTTGTTTTTGCTTTTTTCTCATTCATTTGGCATAACTCCTATTTATCTATTTTCTACAATAAATCCTGTTGGCAATTTCCAAGAGGAATTGGCATAATAGAAGGTAACACTAGACATTTCGTATTTATCCTTATAGTACATACTTGAGGAACTTCCCCCATCTAGGTTTGCTGCGTTTACCGCACCATATCGTTTCATGATTTTGATTAGGTCACTTGCTGTTGCTCCTAGGTGTCCATTTGCTCCTCTTCCATCTGTTACAAGAAGTAAAACGGTTCCATCGGCACGTTGTCCAATGGCTGTTCTAGGGTTTGCGCCGCTTCCTTTTCCACCCGTTGCTCTTTCTTCTCCATTAATGATTAGTTTTACAAAATGGTTATTTGCATCGCTACTTTCTTCTTGAAAAGCTACAGCATCTCTAATTTTTTCCTCTTGTACTAATTTTTCTACTTCACTCGCACTTTTTCCTTCTAGGCTAAGAATTCGTAAAACATTGTCTTCATCAAATCCAATCAAGTGTAATCCAGCATAACCTCTTGGTTCGTTAAATTGTATTTTAGAGTCTTTTACAACAATGCCTAAGGGACGCCCTCCTTTGTTTCCTGTTGATTCATAAAGTCCGCCATTTACTCCTGCAATGGCATTGTTATTTTTTACTAGTTTTTCTAATTCTACACCATATTCTCCCCAAGGATAGGTGGTTGCTAGTTTCACTCTTGCTGGGTCGTTTATAATTAACATTTTGGCAAAGAAAGTGTTTCCTGAGATTTCTTCGATGGTGATTCCATTTTTATCTATGGTATTGTTTTCTTCGTTTATATCAATTAGATTTGTATCGACTTCTGTATCCATATCAGCCATGGAATTTTTATCTACTAGTGCTTGTAATTCTTCTTTGGAAATGAAAAGACTCGCAAGAAATTTTAGTTGCCCTGTTTCTAACATAGTGGTTGCAAAGAGTTCTTTCGCATTTATAGAGATATTACTGCAAATTAATTTTATGGTTAGGATAAGAGTTAAAAGTAGAAATCCCAAAGTAATTCCTAAAACGATAAAACCTTTTCCTATATAAGATAAGCTTTTTTTCATACTACAACATACTTCCTTTATTCGTTACTTTCCAGTAACTTTTTTATTTTCTATTTTATTGGCTATTTTATAAACGGCTAGGGAAATACAAGTTCCTAGTATTGCTCCTCCCAAAATATCTGTTGGGAAATGCACGAATAAATACATTCTTGAGAATGCAATTCCTAAGGCAATAAGGATTGCTCCTATTCCCCATTTTTTGTTATGTATAAACACCATGATCGCTGCTTCAAAAGAGGCAAGCGTGTGTCCTGATGGAAAAGAGTAGTCGCTTGGATTTGGAATTAATAGGGGAATACTTGTATCTATCCAACAAGGTCTTTGTCTAGCCACCAAGTGTTTTAGTATTCCATTTCCAAGTATCACACCACAAAGTAAGGATATTCCCATTAGAATACCACATCTTCTTGTTTTTTTAAAGAATAGTAAAAGCACTGCGACAACAATCCAAAGAATACCAGCATCTCCTAAATTCGTCAAGAAAATCATTATTTTATCTAAAACAGGATTGTGTAATTTATCTATAAAATAAAGAATGTCAAAATCCATTTTGTACCTCCATTTTGCGTTATTTTTCTTTATTATATATCTTTTCTAAATCTACTACAATCTTATTTAAAACTATTCGTAAATATTAGTTGAAAAAGATTATTAAATTTACACATATCCTTATACATGCTATAATTTTTTTAGAAAGACAAATCATAGTAGTAGAGGTGTAGTAGTTTATGAAAAAGAATGATAAAATTTGGATTATTGGTATTTATTTGGTTGCGTTTTTATTGTTAATTGGAACTTCTCTTTATTTTTTTGAAAAGAAGAAAAATAGTGATACCATTCCAAATACAAACAATGTAGAGGAAAATCATGACCCAGAGATAGAAGAACCAAAACGCGAGGAGTACAATGTACGACTTGGTATGATTGGGGATGCTCTTTATCACACTGGATGTTATAAAGATGGGTTACAAAGCGATGGAAGTTATAATTTTGATAAACAGTTAGCTGATATTACTCCTATTGTTAAGAGTTATGATTTGGCTTATTACAATCAAGAGACTATTTTAGGTGGTGTAGAGTTTGAACTTTCTTCTTATCCTAATTTTAATTCCCCACAGGAAGTTGGAGATGCTTTTGTTAAAGCGGGATTTAATTTGGTAAGTCTTGCGAATAACCATACGATGGATAAGGGAGCGAAAGCCATTTTAAGTTCTGTTTCTTATTGGAGAGGACAAACGAGTGTTATGACAGCGGGAAGTTATGATTCTTTTGAAGATAGAGCTCGTAGTCATATTGGAGAAAAAAATGGAATTACATACGCATTCTTAGCTTATACATACGGGACGAATGGAATTCCTGTTCCTAAGGGAAAAGAGTATTTGGTGAATTTGTTTGATGAGGAACAAGTAAAATCTGATATAGAAGCGGTTAGAGATCAAGTGGATGTCGTTTTAGTTTCTATGCACTGGGGTGTTGAGTATACACATATTCCTACAAGTGAACAAAGACGCCAAGCACAATTTCTAGCAGACTTAGGAGTGGATGTCATTATTGGAAGTCATCCTCATGTGATTCAACCCATCGAACATATAGGCAAGACGGTTGTTATTTATTCTTTAGGAAATTTCATTTCAGGACAAGACGATTTAATGAAACGAATTGGTATGATTGCATCTGTTGATATTCATAAAGTTGTTTTAGACGGCGTAACTACTATAAGTATTGATAATGTCAAAGGGGATCTTGTTTATACCGAAAGAACTGCTGGATTTAGGAATTTTAGAATTATGCCTTTCTATAAATTAGATGCTAGTATATTACCTGACTATATCAATGTTAAGAAAAAATACGAGGCGATTATAAATAAAAATGATCCTACTATTAATGTAGGAACACTCTCTGTTGCAGATGAAGTAGCAGCTTAAGTCATTTCTTTATAACATTTACAATTTAATAATTCTTCGAAAAACAGACTCAGGCTGTTTTCTTTTTTTATTAATTCTTCTTTTTCTGGTTTGCTTAATTTTTTAATTCGATATTCTAATTTTGAAGCTAGAACACGATTTTTACAACTCCATACTTTTTCTATTTTGGTTGGGGTATGACGGAAAGTGTACTTGGCACATTTTTTGGTTTTATGAAAATGTTCTTCCATTCTTCTTTCTAAGTCATTGGTTATTCCTGTGTATATTGAGTTGTCTTCACAACGAATCATGTAGATATAATACATTATTTCTCTCCTAAATATTTTGCAAGCTCACTTGTAAATTCTTGTTTCGTCATTTTACTTAAGAATTTGTCAAAAGCTAGTGGAGAGTTCGTGATTTCTTCTCCCATCCATGGTTCTTTTTTAAAGTTTTCTAGTTCTTCTTTGCTAGCGAAACTGACTTCTACGCGGTTTAAACCTTCGTATTCTTCGTAGTATTTTTTTATAGAAATGCGATTGTCTTTTAAATAAAGATAGCTATCCCGAATTATTTTTTGGTAGGCTCGTTTTTTTAGTTCGTTAAATTCTTCTATTGGAATTTCTTTTTTATTTATTACTACATTCTTTTCGTTTAAGATTTCTTTTTCTAATTTTTCACCTTTTTTCTGGATTCGTAGTGTATCCTTGATATAGTATCTTTCGTATCGAATGGGATTACTTAATTCTAAGTTCCCTAAATTTCTTACAAGGTAACGTTTGGTTAGTCTTTCTGTCATTTTATCACCATTTTTATTATACCTACTCCTATTTTTTATTTCAAATCATTTTCTTTTATGTTAGAATAGTCGCATGGTGATTTTTATGGAAAAATATAAAGTACTTGCTTTTGATTTAGACGATACCTTAGTTGATGATGTACAAGCTATGAAATATGCTATATCCAAAGTTTATGAATATTTACATATTGTTCCTCAGGAAGAGTTACTTTCTCAATATGTACAATTTGATGCCGATTTTTGGGAGGCTTATCAAGAAGGTAAGATAGTTGTTCCTGAAAAACTTCCCACCGATTGGACGACTTATTTACGTTCTATTCGTTTTGTTGAGTTTTTCAAGGATATTCCTATCCGTTTTCAGGAAGGTGTTGTGTTGAATACTATTTATTCTTCCAATTTAGGAGGTTGTATTGTACCTATCGAAGGAGTACGAGAAACTTTAGAGATTTTGCAAAATTATTATAAATTAGTTATTATTACGAATGGAGTAAAAAAGTTAATTGCCAAAAAGCTAGAAACTGCAAAAATTGCATCTCTTTTTTCAGGAATTGTTTGTTCTGAAGATGTTGGCATAAATAAACCGCACCCTTTATTTTATGAGCAATTGTTTAATATCTGTGATTGTGATAGGTCGGAAGTTTTAGCTATTGGAGACTCTCTTTCTAGTGACATACTAGGAGGTATGCAAAATGGAATGGATACTGCTTGGTTTAATCATCGAAATAAACCTTTGCTTTCTGGATATACTCCTACTTATGAATTCCACCACTTTCCAGAACTTACAAAAAAATTGGTTGTTTAAAGACCAATTTTATTCATTTATAAATCTTTTATTATTATTATTATTATTTTTATTATTATTATTATTATTTATCTCTATAGTTTCTCTTAGTTAGTTCCTCACAAATTTTATTATAAACTTTTTAATTTTTTTATCAATTTGTCATGGATTGGTATCATAAAGTCTACTATATCATATTTTCCTTGACCTGTTGCCTCTTCAAAAGAAATCCAATCTACTCCTTTACTTTCTTCTTCTCTAAATTTTAAAACTTCATTTTCATTTGCTTCTAAAAGATAAATAACATCAAAATGAATATGCGCCGAAATGTATTTTCCTTTTTTTATATGCCCTTTTATTGGTGCAGATTGAATAGCAAAAATATTTTTATCTAAAACTTTTGGTTTTACTCCTGTTTCTTCTTCTACTTCTCTTGCTGCTACAGATAATAAATCAGATTCCCCATCTGCATGACCACCTGGATAAATCCATCCCCCATTAATATTATGATAAACCGCTAGCATTTTTGTTTTATTTTCATTAATTACAAAAGCTGAGGCAGAAAAATGGCCAAAAGTATTTTCTCTTGTTAACACATTACCAAAAGTTTCCATAAACTTTAAAAAGTATTCTTTATCCGTTTCTTCTTGCTCATTAAATGGCATATATTTTTTTATTTCTTCTTTTATATTCATACTTTTTTCTCCTCGTATAATTCAATCCATCCTAATTCTAGCCACAATTTTATTTCTTCATAGCATGTTATTTCTGAAGATGGCATTTTTAAAATAACTATTTTTATATTTTTATTATAAATTAGATTTTGTGAAATACCAAATACAAGTTCTGCAAATGTTTCAGCACCAATATAACCTACTTTATTATCCTTATCCTCATTCATAATAAATAACACGTCTGTATTTATCATATTTTTAAAAAATTCTATATGAACTTTTGGATATAATTCTTTGAACTTTGTTTCTTCAATTTTTTTTGGATAGTCTAAAACAGTATAGTTTTTTTCTTCATAAAAATTTATCCATTTTTTTATTTGTTTTTGTAGCTTTGCACTACCTGATATTACTATGTTTTTCATTTTCTCTCCTCCTAATAAGACATTGTTCTAGTTCTATGGTATGGTTTAAAGTTCTTGGTTTTGTCTTGTCCTAGACTCCAAATTATATCGTTAATGTCTATTACACATATTGTATTATTTAATTCTTGTTTTATCTTATCAATAGCAATAATCATACTTGCTCGAATTTCTACTTCGTATATAGAGTTTTCTTCTATCTCTTTTTTGTTATCTACTAAACTTGCGAGTTCTTCATCGTACTCTAAAATGTTCAGGCCTCTTAGACTTTGTGGTATTTTATAGTCTGCACACCCTACTAAGTGAGAGTAATCAACTTTCGCATTTTCTTTCCATTCTTTTATATGCAAAATGTCTGAGGTGACAAGTTGGGCAAGTTTATAAAAATAAATTGTTTTTCCATTGTATGTTCGTGTATCTTCAAAACTTGGAAAATTGTTTATGATTAGGTCAAATAGTTCTAGGTCGGTTGTAATGTCTTTTGTAAATTCATAAAAATTACCATTCATTTTTTTATTTATGATTTTACTTACTTCACTTACAACTTCATATCTTTCTTCGAGTAGAGGAATAGTCACGTTTCCTTTTAACGTTTCTTTAAATTCTAAAAAAGAAATTTGTTCGAAATCTAAGTGTCCTTTCTCTTTTTGAAGTTTTATAAGGCCATAAATAAGAGCAAAAGCTCCATCGATTTCTTTTCCTTCTTCTGTAACTATAGTCCATTTAGGTTCGCCCCAAAAGGAACAATCAATAGCTTCTAGTATGATTAAAAAGTTCACAATTTCTTTTATATCCAAATCTAACAATCCAAAAGGATTATTTAAAAGCCAATGTTTTGGTTTTTCTATTTTTAATTGCTTTACTAATTTTTTTATTTCCTCTTCCTTTATTTTTACGTGTTTAGCATTCTTTGTTACAAACTGGCAGGTATCTATTATTTCTTCTAATTTATTCATTTTCTAACTCCTTAAATCCATTTCTACTCCATAACCATAGTGGGGTGTGAATGTCTATTGGTTTGTATTTTGTATCTTTTAATAATTCATTCCAACGATTTATTACAATTTCTTGTACATTTACTTTCATAAGTTCTTCTTCGGTTATTAATCCTAAACGATGGGTCGATTTTATGACATGGGTATCTGGTGCTATAGTTAAGTTTTCTATATTTTTATATTCTTGGGTTGTGTACTCCCATATAACATATAACCAGTAATTGCATATTTTTGTTCCAGAAAGATAGGGAAATAATTTCTTATTTTCTTTTTGAATAAAAGTTCTAATTTTATCTACATCATTGTCTAGTTTTATAAATAGTTTTCTTATATCACCATCATATAGTTCTACAAAGGTTTTACATAGTGTTATCCATATTTCTGTTTGTTTATTTTTTTGTAAGGCTACTTTGTATTTTGTTAAAGCTTCTTGTACTTCTTCTACGGATCTTTTTAATACTTCTTTTGGATGGAACACAAAGTTTGTTTCTTTATCTTGGTAGGTTTTGTTGGCACTTTCCCACAACGTATAAGAATTTCTTTGGTAATTTAAGGCCATTGGTAAAGTAAAATATAAGTAGTTTTCTAAAGAACTTTTTTCTAAATGTGGATTTTCATCTTCTGGCATAATTTCTCCACCTAATTTTCCTTGATGATACATTGTATATAAAATTTCTACTTTCTTCATTATTTCTTCTTTTTTCATAACTGTACCTCTGTTTTTATTTTAACATTTTTTATTTATATTACAAAAAGAACTTAACTAAAAGTTCTCATTTATTAAACAATTCGCTATGACTTCCTAATGAAAATAGTAATAATATTAATTCATTGTTATTCAATTGATAAATTAGTAGCCAATTTGGTTCTATATGGCATTCACGACAATTTTTATAATTTTTATCATTGATTAACTGATGGTCTTTATATTTATCTTCTAATTTTTCACCTTTAGCAAGTTTTTCAACTATTTCATACAATTTAGCTAAATCTTTCCCCTTTTTTTTGCTTTTTTATATTGTTTTTTAAAATTGTTAGTATAATCTACGGTGTATTTCATAATCAATCCTTATCTAAAGAATGCATTAAATCTTCCATATTTGTATAGCCTTTTCTTTTGCCATTTTTTATATCTTCTACAATCTGTTCTCCTTCTTGTAATGCGTCTAGAAGTTCTTTGCTTGGTTTAGGATTCTTCACTTCAAAAGGAAGGCCATTTGTATAAATTAATTGTTTAATTGCCATATTTACAAACGTACTCATATTTAATCCTAAATTTTTTAGAATGCTATTCGCCATATCTTTGTCATGCGAATCTACTTGAACGTTTACTGCACTTGTTATAGATTCCATTTTTTCACGTCTTTCTGTAAGAATATCTCTTTTTTGTATACATGTCAACATTATACGTTGTTTTCATGTTATATTTTGTATTATATATAATATTTTATGTATATTTTTTGTTGAAGACACAATCGTTTTCTTTATTTTACTTTCTAAAAAGGAATCCAAGTCTGCATTCCTTTTTTGTTTATAGGAAAAGGTTTTAATTTTATTATTTGGTCAATTACTATTAATGTTGCATATTTGCTTTCTTTCTTATTTTCCCAAAATGTATCATTAACGCATAGTTCTTTATTGTATCGTGCCTTTATCTTTTCTATTGAAATGTTTTGTAAATCAAAAAATAATACTTCTTTTATTGTGAAATAGGCAAGGATATTTCCGCCAGATTTTTTTACTAAAACAATATCCTCTTTTTTTATTTTTTCATAAGGAGCTATTTTCTTTTTACTAAACCTAGATTCAACTCTTTTCTTTCCTTCTAATATATATGTTAAATATGGCTCTGTAAAAATCCCTAAATGAAGTGTTTTATCTTTTATATTCAGCCACTCTTTTAGTTCTAGTTGTTCTTGTAAATTATTTAAAATTTCGTTATACATTGTTGTTCCTTTCTTTTTTTATTTTTTCTATAAATTATTATCTATTCATTGCTTTTAGAAAGAAAAGTTTCATTAGATGACTTTAGAATAATCATATTTTGTTATTCTATTTTATCTACTTCATCTATATATTTCAATATTTCTTTAAATTCTTTATACCCTGCTTTTTCATTGAAGTGTCCTGCTTTTTTTATTACAACTTTTTTTGCAGAAATATGATTTGCAAAATGGGAAGCGTCATGTTCTGCAATGTATGGATCATCATTTGAATAGATACAAATTCTTTCTTTACAACAAGTGACGATTTCTTGTAATTTTTCGTCATTCATATAAAAGGACTCATACAATTTATAATCGTCATCAAATTTTAAGTTATTAAATCCCGCCACTGTTATTAACTTTTTTATTTTCACTTTGTTTTCTATCAAAAATTTTATAATAAATATTCCACCCAAGCTATGCGTAATAAAAGTTGTTTCTTCTGTAATATAACCTATTCTTAAATAAGATTTTAAGATTTCACTCCAATGCTTAATTCTTTTTTTAACCAAGGTAACCAATTTTTATAAGGATTCCCGTAAGAGCCATGAATCAAAAATATATTGTTCATACTATCATTCCTTTTTCTTTTATTATACTATTTAATTATTTTTTATGATATAGTTTTCTTTAAGGAAGTGGAAAATGGAAAAGTCAGTTTTTAATAATGGATTTTTTGAATTTTTAGAAACAGAAGAAGAATTTGTTATTGATGGAGAAAAAAGAAATATTAAAAGAACAATGGTTAGAAGACCTCCTGGTATTCGGGCACTTATTGTTAATAAAGAAAAAAAGCAGATTTTATTATCCAAAGAGTTTCGTTATGAATTAAATGGGTGGGATTATCGTTTACCTGGTGGAAAGGTATTTGATAGTTTAGAAGAATATAAAAATTCTTTAGAAGTAGGAGATGTTTTAAAACACGTAGATAAAACTGTTCCAAAAGAGGTTTTAGAAGAAGTAGGAATTGTTGTTCGTAATCCTAAATTATTAAAAGTTTCTATAGATGGTGCAGGAGTAATTTGGGATTTGTATTACTATGAAATCACCGACTATGAAGTGAGTGATGGTGGACCACAACTGGAAGAAAATGAAGTCGTAGATGGATTTGTATGGAAAAGTTTTGATGAAATTATTACATTGTGTATTACTAAAAAGATTCATGAAGATCGGACAGTAGGAATGTTACTTACTTATATTTTAGAACATAAAAAAAATTTACAAAATCAAATGTAAGTTTTTTTATTTTAATTTATAGCTTTAATGTAGGAATTTCTATTCCATAGTCTTCGAAATAATCATCTACATTTGTATATTCATAACCTTCTTTTAATACGTTATTTTTTGATGAAGTCTTTATTTTTATGACATTAAAATTTTTTAATGTGGAATATATATTTGTTAAAGTCATTCTTTGATTCTCTGTTATATCCGTTGATACGAACATCCACAATTCTGTTTTGTCATTGTAATAAGTATTATTAAATCCTAATATAACTCCTTGTAAACTCAAATCTACTGCTTGATTGACTAACCAATGATCATCTTCTTTTTTGTAACAAAGGTTTAAAGATTGAAAGTAGTCTGTTGGTTCTATTTCGTCTTCAAAGCTTGTTGTATGGCCATGTTTTCTTTCTTTTATTTTTGAATATTCTATCCATTCTCCAAAATAAGATATTTTCCCATTCTTATCTATTATAAAACCTAGTTCTTGCATTTTATTTCCTCCATAATCCATTTTATATCTTCTATTGCTTTCTCTATATTAAATCTACCATTTCCTACAGGATAGAACACCGAATAAAAGGAATAAACTTTCCCATTTATTTCTTTTTTAAATTCTTTTTTTCGACATTTGGAAACAGAAATGTTTTCTTCGAGTACAATCGAACTTACTTGATTCCCAAAAAGAACCACTACCTTTGGATTTATGATTTCAATTTCTTTTCTTAATAAATCTAAGTATTCTTGGTATACACTATCTGGAAGTGGCCTTGCATCTATTTGGGTACATTTTCCTAAATTGGTAATAAAATATTTATGCTTTGTAACATCTTCATAAACGCTGTCTGCAAATTCTGGTGTCCAATCTGAACCTTTAATTGTTTTTATTTTCTCATAAATACTTTTCTCCATTAAATCTAAACTATAGAATAAATCCCAAATATTTTTTGTTCCTATCCAAGGTGATTTTCTTCCTTGCCATGATTTAACGGACGCGATATTTCTTCCTGTTGGATTCATAAAGACAAAACAAATTTCTGGATTTTTTATGCATCCACCATTATAAATGGAGTCTAGTTCTTTTGCTCCATATTTTAATTGCAATTTATCGTATTCTATTTTTAAATCATCTAATTTCATAATTTTCACCTTTATTTATTATAACATGATAATGGTATATTTTTTTCTTTGTTTTATAAAATAGTAACGAGAAGATGATTTATGAAAAAAATTTTACAAACTTTATTTTATTTATTTTTTCCTCTTTTCCTTGGAAGGATTGTTGCTTTTATCATTCGAAATCATATTGATTATGCTAGTTTAGTAAAACCTTTTTTTGCTCCACCTAAACTATTGTTTCCCATTGCATGGACGATTATCTATCTTCTTATGGGTACCTCTTATTATTTGTATAAAAAAGAATTTGAAGAGAATGGACGCATTGACGGCATTTATTATTTGCAACTTATCGTTAATCTTTTATGGAGTATTCTTTTCTTTTTATGGAAAGCTAGATTTTTTGCTATTTTATGGATTCTTCTTTTAGATGTTTTGGTACTTCTTCTCCTTTCTTTGTTTTGGAGCAAGAAAAAAATAAGTGCACTTTTAAATATCCCTTATTTGGTTTGGATTCTTTTTGCTACTTATTTAACAATTGGCATTTTCATTTTAAATTAGTTTCTTATTTTATTAGAGATTCTAATTTTTCCAGTACATATTTTTTTGTTTCTTCATACGTTTTATTTAGAACAATACTAAATTCATTGTATAGATATTTTTCAGCAAGATTAAAGTAATAGTAATCTTTGTCACTTATTTTCTTTTTATTTTCTTCTCTTTTTTTGTTTCTTAAGTAAGTAGTTTTGATAATTCTTACATAATCTTCTAAGGAATTACTATTCATTAAATTTTTGTACTCATTTTCTAATAGCTTGTCTTCGGTGGTGATTGTTTTTATTTCTGGCATTTTATTTATTATTCGTTCGACTTCTTCTTTTGTGATTAAATCTCTTAAAAATCCTGATGTGTTTGTTATGGGAATATCTATATGTAATGATGGATCCTCTACTGGTACTAAGCGATAGTAATCTTCTTTATCGCGATAGTTTTCTTTCATTTCTTTTATTTGGCATACTTCTTTTCGATAAATTACATAGTCTCCAATTTTTTTCATAAAACCCTCTTTTCTAAATAAAAAGTAGCTATTACAACAGGACTTACGCCTTTGTATAGCTACACGTTGTTGTGTTTATTATAGCATTTTCTTTTCTTTTTCGTAAGAGAAAATTATGTTGTTTTGTAGGGTTTGTCTAAAAAGAATATTTCGTACCATTTCAAAAAGCAGTAGACTGTCCATACTTTTTTGTAGGTATCTTTTTTGTGATTTTTGTGTTCTTCTAAGAGTTTGATTAAGTAGTCTTGATTAAAGAACTCGCTTACAAAGTCTTGTTGAAAAGTTGTTTTTACTTCGTTATAAAAATCTGTTTTTCTTAACCATTCACGAAGTGGCACAGGGAATCCTAATTTCTTCTTTTTATAGGATTCGTTCGGAATGACTTTTTTTGCTGCACTTCTTAAAGCTACTTTTGTATTAGCTTTTGTTACTTTGCTTTCTTCGTTTAAAGTACTCGCAAGACGAAATACTTCGGTATCAATGAAAGGAACTCTTCCTTCAATACTATTTGCCATTGTCATGCGGTCTGCTTTTTGTAAAATATCTTTGATTAGCCAAAAATGAATGTCAATGGCTTGCATTTTGGTTATGTTGTCACGCCCTTTTTGGGCGTCAAAAATAGGTTTGGTAAGTTCTTTGTTTTTAATTTTGTCACTGCACACTAGTATTTTTTTTCTTTCTTTCTCACTGAATACTTTGTTGACTCCAATGTATTCGTTTTCTAGTTTTGTACCACGACGAACAATAAAGTTACGTCCTTTTACTTCGGGAAGGATACTAAAAATTATTGCAGCAAAGTGTCTTAAAAAGTAAGGCAGATTGTTGTACCACTTTAAGTCGACTTCTTCTCTATATTTGTTGTATCCGCCGAAAAATTCGTCGGCGCCTTCTCCAGATAAAACGACTTTCACGTCTTGACTTGCTAAATTGGAAACAAAGTAAAGGGCAATGGCTGCGGGGTCACTGGATGGTTCGTCCATGTGGTATAGAATGGTGGGAACAATATTTTTGTATTCTTCTTTGGTAATCTTTTTGCTTATATTTTTAATACTTAGTTTGTCTGCTAAGTCTTTGGCGTAATCAATTTCGTTGTATTTGTCTTCTTCATACCCTACAGTATAGGTTTTGTTTGGTTTTGCTAAACTAACAATATAAGAAGAGTCTATTCCACTGGATAAAAAGGAACCTACTTCGACATCGCTTAGCATGTGATGGGCAACAGAGTCTTTCATGACTTTATCGATTTCTTCTGTTGTCTTTTTTAAATCTCTATTTTTTTCGTTAAATTGAATTTCAAAGTATCTTTCTATTTTTAAATTTTCTTTTTGGTAAGTTAGGCTACAACCTGGATCTAAGCGATATACTCCTTTAAAAAATGTTTCGGTGGTAGGAGTAAAACTGAAGGATAGGTAAGGGCCTATTAAATCTTTATTTAGGATGCGTTCGAATTTCGGATGTTCAAAGAAAGATTTAATTTCTGATGCAAAAAGCAAAGTATTTTCTTTTTGGTAATAATAGAATGGTTTAATACCGAATGGGTCTCTTGCACAAAATAGAGTTTCGGTATTTTTATCCCATAGGGCAAAAGCAAACATTCCTCGAAGCTTCTTCGGTAAGTTATGCCCCCATTCTTCGTAGCCGTGCAGTAAGACTTCTGTATCACAATTGGTTTTGAATACGTGTTTTTTCTTTTTTAGTTCATCTTTTAATTCTATGTAGTTATAAATTTCTCCATTAAATACGACAACGATTGA
Organism: uncultured Bacilli bacterium; assembly: GCA_948760655.1. The sequence continues at coordinate 24,731 of CAQBKK010000006.1, forward strand.
ATCATCTTCATTGAACATTGGTTGGGAACCACTTTCTAAGTCAATGATAGAAAGACGACGATGTCCTAGGGCGATATTTTTATCTACATAATATCCTTCGCCATCTGGGCCACGATGCATAATACGGTCAGCCATTTTTTTTACGATTTTTTTCTTATTTTTTTCTTCACTTATAAATCCTACAATTCCGCACATAATGGATTCTCCTAACTAAATTAGATTTATTTTTATTATGCTCATTTTATTTAAAAAAATAGATAGAGCATGTTCTCTATCTATAATTATAGCATATTTAAATCAGGGTTAGATTTACTTTTTCTTTTTCTTTATCGATTTTGTCAACATGGCAGGTAATAATGTCTCCCACATGAATGACATCTAATGGATTGGAAACAAATTCTTTGCTTAATTTTGAAATATGGATTAGTCCATCATTATGAAGACCAATGTCTACGAAAGCACCAAAGGATACAACGTTTCTTACAGTTCCTGTTAATTCCATCCCTTCTTTTAAATCATCAATGGTTAAAACGTCACTTTTTAGTAAAACATCATCAAGAGCATCTCTAGGGTCTAGTCCAGGTGTTACTAATTCTTTTAATATATCTTGAATCGTATATACATCTGTGTTGTATTTTTTGCTTAATTCTTCTACATTGGTAGAGGCAATTTTTTCTTTGAAACTTTCTGTTTGAGCATCTTTCAACTCTAAGTTTAAACACTCTAGTATTTTTTCGGTAATTGCATAGCTTTCTGGATGGATTTTTGTTTTGTCTAGAGGATTTTCTCCATCAATGATTCGCAAGAAACCTATACATTGTTCATAGATTTTATCACTAATTCCAGAAATCTTTTTTATTTCTTCTCTATTTTTAAAGTTGTGTTCTTTTTTAAATTTTTGGATGTTTTCAATACATTTTTTGTTTAGACCTGAAATGTATTTTAAGATACTTGTACTTGCTGTATTGATATTCACTCCCACAACATTTACGATTTTCGATACTGTAAAGTCTAAGGCTTCCCCTAAATTTCCTTGATTTACATCGTGTTGGTATTCTCCAACGCCAATGGATTTGGGGTCAATTTTAACTAGTTCGGATAGTGGGTCTTGTATTCTTCTTCCAATTGAAATAGCACTTCTTTTTTCTACAGTAAGATTTGGGAACTCTTCTATCGCTAGTTTGCTTGCTGAATATACACTTGCTCCTGCTTCACTTACAATATTGTATTTCACATCGAGTCCTTTAATTGCTTCTGCTACAAACTTTTCACTTTCACGAGACGCTGTACCATTTCCTATAGCAATAATATTAACATTGTACTTGGTGATTAATTCTCTTAGTATTTTTGTAGCTTCTACTTTTTTGTTGTGTGGTTCATGTGGGAATATGGCTGCAATTTCTAAAACTTCTCCATATGGATTTAAAACTGCAAGTTTGCACCCTGTACGGAAAGCTGGATCGAAACCAATAACCGTTTTATTTTTTATTGGTTTTGTTAGTAATAATTTTTCTAAATTGTCTTTGAATGTTTTAATCGCTTCAACGCTAGCATTATCGGTTAGCATGGTGCGTATTTCTCTTTCGATGCTTGGCAAAATTAAACGTTTTAAAGCGTCTAGAATCGCTGATTCAACAATGGGTGCTACATAAGAATTTTTATTTTTTATGTTTCTTTCTTTGTAATTTTCTAAAATTTTGTCGTTATCAAAGTCAAGTGATGCAGATAACACTCCTTCTTTTTCTCCACGATTTATCGCAAGAACACGATAATGTTTTATGTATTTGATTCGATCGTGAAATTCGTAATACATTTCATAGGTCTTTTTTTCATCTTCAGCATTTTTTTTCTTTTTGGTTACAAGCATTCCTGTATTAAATATAAAGTTACGAACCCATTTTCTTGAAGATGCATTGTCACTTATCCATTCACTGATAATATAACCTGCATTTTTCACGGCGTCTTCTATAGACATATTGTAACCACTTGCAAGTTTATTTATATCTCCAGTTGTGGGAAAAGACATAATTTTTTTTGCTAATGGCTCTAGTCCTAATTTGATGGCTTCTGTTGCTTTTGTCTTTTTCTTTTCTTTGAATGGACGATATAAATCTTCTACTTCAATTAATTTTGTACAAGCACGAATACTACTTTCTAATTCATCTGTTAGTAAGTCTTTTTCTGCAATCAGTCTAATGACATCTTCTTTTCTTTTTTCTAGATTGCATAGATATTTATATTGTTCATCAATTAGGCCAATTTGTTCTTCGTCAAGAGCTCCTGTTGCTTCTTTTCTATAACGAGCAATAAAAGGAATGGTGCAATCTTCACTGAAAAGTTTTAGTACTGCTTGAACTTGATACTCCTTTACATTTAATTGTTCTGCTAAACTTTTTACTATATTCATAATTTCCTCCAAAAAAGAAGATATAGAAGTGTTTCTATATCTCTTTCATTCTTTTTTATACTTCTTCTATAAATAGTTTACCACTAATGGTTTTTCCCATGTCTTCAGATTGATCTTCTGCTGTATTTTCATAAGTTACTGTAAGTGTATAGGTATGAGAGGTCCCACCATTTATTGTAATTACATTACTAATGGCTGTTGTTGTACTTGGAAAAACTCCAGATGCTATTACTTCTTCGCCTCTTTTTAATACATATTTTAAGTCTTCTTTTTTTATAAATGTATTTTCTAATTCATTAATAACTACTTTGTAATCAATACTAGACCCACCACTATTTTCTAAAGTAAATGTTTTGTCAAAAGTATCTCCAGGAATAATGTTTGAAAATGTTAATATGGGGCCATCAATAAATGATGCATTAAACTGAGCAGTTTTCATTCCTGTACTTGTTCCATCTCCTGTTTGGGTTACTACTGCTGTATAATAAGCATAACTACTTGCTACTATAGCAACTATAAACAAAAATATAGATACAATAGAAATTGCTATTGTAACATTTTTTTTATTCATCCTAATCACCAGTTTCTATCTATAAATATTATCTATTATTCTTTTGTTTTTGTCAATTCTAAATGTTAACCAATTAGGAATCTTGGGCGTACACCACGAGGAGAATTTGCTACATCGTATGTTGGAATTCGAGAAATATTGTGAACAAATCCAAAACGAGTAGGGCTTACAACATTTTTTAAAGTATAACCATATCTATCACCATTTATGCTAGAATTTATTAACTCTGGTTTTAATCTAAAAATAGCATATTGATGATCATCAACTCCTACATCCCAAGCACTTGATGAGTATACTGTAGCTCCATATACATTTATTTCGCTCATTAAATCAATTTTACTTTCTACCCATTTCCAACTATTTGCAGATCCCATAAAATTCCCACCTGCCATGCTGAAAGCATCATTGTTTACATTATTCGTTAGTGCTGTATTGTACGATAAAATATGTGTACCAAAAGCTGGTTTAACATGTGTATTGTATACACTATTTGAAACATCTGGATTTAGCGTTACTTGTTTCATTTTGCTGTTATAATACCCACCTTCTGTTGTTGCTGTATCATTCATGGGCTCAACTGCTAAAAAAACATTTGGTATTATTGTTAAATGATGTTTTGTTAACGATCCACCATTGGCACCACCATCAATATATCCTGTATACAAATAATTATCAATATCAGCAACCAACCATGTAACGTTATTCGCTACTATATAATCGCCGACATAAATATCGTCAAATGTTCCGTTACTTATCATTTCATACAAACTTCCATCATTGTGATACTCCGTTATGTCTTTTCCTCGGTAGGTGTTTCTTCGTAAAGCCTTTCCTGCTTCTATGTATTTGTTGTATTCTTCTTCACTTAAGTTTGAAGTAAACGTAATATTACACTTCGCATTACTACTTACATTTTCAAGTGTTAAATTCCATGCGTTATAGTCCCACTCACCTCTTGTTCCATTTGTACAATCTACATTTGTTTTATAGTATCCTCTTGCTGGAATAGTTGTTTCTTTCTTGTCATCTACTACTACACTTAACATTTTAATGTCATATCCAAAATCTGGGATAGTCCCTTTTAACACATTGAATTCTTTTTCTTCTTCATACAACGCATAGGTTCTATATAATGTGATAGCTCCAAGTATTGCTAGTATTCCTACAATAGAACCTATAATCATTTTCTTTTGTTTTTGGT
>CAQBKK010000007.1 GCA_948760655.1 uncultured Bacilli bacterium
TTAGTAACTTGCAATGGCAAGTTACACCCTAAAGGTTAATTAAAAAAAGAGCACAACGCTCTAATCATTTTGGTAATTATAAATCCCATGAATTTTTTCTAAGTTTTCCGTTGTAATACTTGATAATACCCATTTTCCCTCTTTTTTTTCTACTTTAAAATCAATCGTATATGTAACTTTGGTATCTGTCTTTTTCATTTGTTCTAGTTTATAATCTAAAAATTTTATTGCATCTGGCTTTTTTTCCTCATCTAAAAATTCCTCTTGATGATTATTACGATATTCTTCTGCCTCTTTCTGCACTTTATATAAATCATAAACAGAAATATTGGTTTTTACTGTTGCAACATCTCCATCATAAGTTTCCTCTACGATTTCATATTTTAAATCTTTGTATTGTTTTTTCATAATTTCTTCGTAGGTTTTTCCTTGTTCTTCTGTTAAGTTTTCTTCTGCTATTAAGTCGTTTAATTCTCCTAGAACAGAGGCATGTTGGTTATTAAATTTCGCTAAGTATTCTTTTACAGCATCACTAGCCTTTTGGCCTGTACAACCACATCCTATCAAAAGTACAAATGTAAATAACATAACAATTATCTTTTTCATAACTATTACCATCCTTTATCTTTATTCTTTACTAAAATTTGCAAAATTATACTTCTCGTATTAAAATAAGGAACAGGTGATGATATGAAAAGACTTTTAACTGGTTTGAAACCTAGTGGAGAACTAACACTCGGCAGTTTAATTGGAGGCATAAAACAAAGTGTAAAATTACAAGATGAATACGATTCATTTATCTTTGTTCCCGATTTACACGCTATTACAGTTCCCCAAGACAAAGATTTATTAAAGATGAGAATTAAAAAGAATATTGCTCTTTATCTTGCTTGTGGTATAGATCCTAATAAAAATACAATTTACATACAATCGCAGAATTTATACCATGCCAACCTTTCATGGATTTTTGAGTGTCACACTTATATGGGAGAGGGGGCTCGTATGACACAGTACAAAGATAAGTCAAGTAAAGGAGAAAATGTTAGTGTTGGATTATTTACTTACCCTATTTTAATGGCTGCTGATATTTTACTTTATGATGCAGATTTTATTCCTGTGGGTATCGATCAAAAACAACATGTCGAACTTGCCCGTGACATTGCCACTCGTTTCAATAACAAATATGGAGAAACTTTTACTCTTCCAGAACCATTGATTCCAAAAGTAGGTGCAAAAATTATGGATTTACAAAATCCGACGAAAAAAATGAGTAAATCCGATGGCGATACAAAGGGTTCTATTCTTCTTTTAGATAGTGAAGAAGTAATCCGTAAAAAAATCATGTCTGCTGTTACAGATAGCGATAATAAAGTGTGTTATGATCCTGAAAACAAACCTGGTATTTCCAATTTACTTACAATTTACTCTGCTCTTTCTAATTTAGATATAAAAGAAGTAGAAGAAAAATTTAAGAATGTAAACTATGGCACATTAAAGCGAGAAGTCGCCGATTTAGTTGTAGCAACCCTTCTAGATATTCAAAAAAAATATAAGCAATTTATGGAAGAGGATACTATTGAAAAAATCCTAGAAACAGGAAGAATTAGAACAGAAAAAATAGCAAAAGAAAAATATACTTCTGTTTTAGATAAAGTTGGTTTAGGATTTTAGTTTACTTTATTATAGGTTAATTTAATCAAATCATAAATTCGTAAAAAAGACGCATCGTAGTCTTTTTTTAATGCTGTTTTCATTTCCTTTAAAATTATTTTTGGATCTTCACAGGTTTTATTAAACCATTCATAATATAAGTATTTTAATTTGCTTTCATTTTTTGCATGTTCTAAAGTTTCCATTTCACATTTAATTAATTTTTTTATTTCTTCTATTTGACGTAAATCATTTCTTTTCGGATACTTTTTTTCTTTTTCGTAATGAAAGTCGGTTTCTTTAATTGTAAACATCATTTCTAGTAAATTTGTCTCATCATTTAATAGCAATTTACTACGACTGATAACCAATCCTTCTTTATTAAGTTCTAAAGCTAATGCGTTCTTAGCATCACTTATGATAAATGCATAAGGCAAACATTCACTTGATGATTTTACAATCGTTTTGTTTTCAATGAGAGATAAAATTTCTTTATCAAAAATAACTTGGTATTTCATTAAATCTTTGAGTGTATTCGTACTTACTCGGAATAAAGGAATTCTTTTAATGAATTCAATCGTATCTTCACTTTCCCATTCGTAAAATTCATACATCACTTCTTCACTTCCGAAATTTAGTAAAATGTCGTAATAATAATACATTCTTTCTCCACCTTTCTATAGATAAAACTATTAAAAAAATACCAACAATAAATAAAATACATTCAAACCTTTTACTAATAAAATGAACAAATTCTAAAAAACTATACCCCATCGTAAGTAAATTGGTATAAAGAAAAATAAAAAAAAGCCCTGTACTGGAAATAAGTATCCCTAGAATAATCCCAATAACATTCATGCCTTCCCCCTTACTAATATTCTATTTCTTATTTTATAAATTTATTATATAATTAATTAGGTGATAAAATATGAAATATATAATCTATTTCCTTTTAGGAATTTTGCAAGGACTCACAGAACCTCTTCCTATTTCTTCTAGTGGACATTTATTTTTATTTAAAAATATTTTTAATACAGACCTAATGACAGACTTAAACTTTGAAATATTTGTAAACTTTGGTTCTTTTCTAGCTATACTACTTATATTTTGGAAAGACATTGTAAAACTCATTACTTCCTTTTTTACCTTTATCTTTAATAAGAAAAAAAGAAGTACTACCAAAAATGATTTCAAGTATTGTATGCTAATTTTAATCGGAAGTATCCCTGTTGGTATTGTAGGAGCTTTATTTAAAGACAATATCGAAAATGCATTAAACATTAAACTTCTAGGATGTGCCTTTTTAATAACAGCTATTTCTTTATTTTTAGTTAAAAATGTGAATGGAAGCAAAAAAGATAGCGACATTACCTACAAAGATGCTATTGTTATTGGACTTTTACAAATGGTGGCTTTGTGCCCAGGAATTAGTCGTAGTGGAACTGTTTTGGTAGGATGTTTACTTTGTAAACTAAGTAGAGAAACAGCTTTAAAATATACATTTATGCTTTATTTTCCTGTAAGTGTGGCATCCATGGGACTCGGTGTTCTTGATTTTATTGAAAATCCTGCAAGTACGAGTCTACTTCCTTCTTACCTACTTGGAATGGTAACTGCTGGAATCGTTACTTACTTCTCTTACAAATGGTTAAGTGCATTAGTTAAGAAAGGCAAACTTTGGAAGTTCTCTATTTATTGTTTATGTCTAGCACTATTTATCTTTATTTACTTTAGATAATACAAAAAGAAATCTGTACTACGAGATTTCTTTATTTTTTTGAAGTAAATTCTAGAATATTTTCTAGATTTGTAAAAGAAATACTTTTTTCTACTCCATTATTCATATTTTTTATTTTAAATGTATTGGATTGTACCTCATTTTCTCCTAATACAATGACATAAGGTATATTTTCTTTATTTGCATACTCTAAACTTTTCTTTAACTTTTTATCCTGCATTTGTATTTCCACTTTATAGCCTAAATTTCTTAATCTATTTGCTAATTTTAAACTTTCTATATTGGTTCCCATCGGAATGATATAAATATCTATAGTAGATTCTTTTTCAAACAGTTCTCTTTCTTTTAGTAATTCATAAATGGAGGATAAGCCAAAGCTTATTCCTACTGTTGGATAGAGATTACCATCATCAATAAAATTAGTAATCATTTTATCGTATCTTCCACCTGCACCTATACTACAAGTTATTTTTCCACTCTTTTCATATACTTCAAATACATTACCTGTATAATAATTTTGTCCTCTGGCAAGTGTTGGAGTAAATACACATAAATCATTAATTTTTAGTGCTTTTAAATACTTTGTTAATTGATTTAATTCATCTAATCCCAACATGATTTTTTCATTTTTGGTCATTTCAAATTTCTTATTCAATTCGCATAAGGATAAACTAAAATACTCTAAAAGTAAGTCAATTTTTTGTGTTGTTAATCCAATATTAAGTAAATTATTTCTAAATTCCTCTTTGCTTATCTTTTCTAGTTTATCAGTGTTTGTAGTAACTGGAGAAATTAAATTTTCCTCAATTCCACATTCTAAAATCAAGCCGTTCATCAAATTTCTACTATTATATTTGATAATAATAGCAATATCTAATTTTTTAAATGCTCTAGTAAATAAAGTCATCAATTCTGCTTCTATCATTTGTCCCTTTATTCCTACAACATCAACATCACATTGCGTAAATTCTCTATCTCTTCCTGGTTTTACTGGACCATCTCTAAAAGCCTTTGCTATTTCATAGCGTTTAAATGGTATATTTATTTTATTTTTATTTAAAGCAATAAATTTTGCAAAAGGTACAGTTAGATCATACCTTAATCCTAATTTTCTTTCGCCTTGATCAGTTAATTTATAAATCTCATTTAATATATCGTTATCCTTATCATACTTATCGCTTAAAATATCATAGTAACATAGTATTGGAGTTTCAATGGGATTATATCCATACTCTTCAAAAATTTTTCTTAATGTATCATTTATGTAATTTCTGATTCTTTGTTCTTTAGGTAAAAAATCATAGCCACCTTTTACATTTTGAATTTTCATTTTCTTTCCCTCTCTAATTTTTCAATAACACGTTTACGTTGTAAACTATTTTTTTCTTCTAATTCTTTGGAAATAATTGCTTGCAATGGTTTAGTATTATAACCATAAAACCATGGGGCATTTGTACTGAAACCATTTCTTAAATTTTCTTCATATTTCCAAAAAATACTTTTATCATAAATCGTATCTGTCAAATTTGACCAAGCATCTGTTACAGGTATTCCTGAAAAATCAACATAATAGTAAATTACTCCATCAAAACGATTTCCTATACACATATAATCCTCAAATAAAAATAATTGTATTTCTTCATCATAGACTATACTTTTCACTTCATCTGTTTTTTCTACTATTCCATTAAATATATATTGCATACGAACTAAACTAGGATATTTACCCATTCCCACACTTTTTTCAACTACATTAACCTTTTTTCCTTCTTTGTTTTCAAATTCTTGTTCATTTTTTGTAATACATACATTCTGATTGTTAGTCCAATAATTTTTAGAATTACACCACCAATCAGAAAAAGTTACTTTCATCATATATTTCCCTCTTTCCCATAATTTTTTAGTGATGCTTATTTCCAAAAATAAAAAACTATACAAGAGAATACCTGTATAGTTTGATTTTTTATTTCATACAGGCAACAAGCACCACAAATAGCACTTGTGCCTACAACAAATTTTAATGTCGCAAGTCCAAGTGCAGATTACTATGATGATGTTGTCTAAAAATATTTTTAAATAACATAATAATCTTTCCTTTCAAATTTAGATAGTCTACCATTATTTTATTTTTTTGTCAAATTTAAATTCATTATTTTGCCCAAACATACTTTTCTTTATATTTTGCTAAAAATGAATAATCATGAAAATCATTCTGAAGTCTTCCTATTACAATACTAGACAAAACATTTTGACTTTTTGCAAACTGCTTTATAGAAGAAATATCATATTTCATAGATTTTTTAAATAAATCATACTCCTCTTTATTAATTAAAACATTGCAAGAATAATCATCTGCTCTTTTCTCTATATCGCTTTCTACTATAGAATAATCAATATATTTATCTTCAAAATCATCATTTAATAAGTGACATATTTCATGAAACAATGTAAACCAAAATATATCTATAAAAGACTTTCGAATTGTCATACATAAAGTTATTTTTTCTTTGTTTTTTCTAATAAATCCTTGTACAGGAGCTCCTTTAAAATGGTTTACAATTTCAAATACGACCCCACATTCTGCAAATATTTTCTTCAATTCTATTATCATTTCATTTGGTTCTAAAAACATAGTACTTTTAATTTCTTCATATTTGCTTTTTAATAGTTCTTTATCAAATTTTTTAGAAATCGAAACTTCATCTGTTAGATACTCACAAAGTTTTTGCCAAGCGTACAACACATAAATATTTATTTTATTTTTAGCCCCCCGAAAGGCCACTTGTTTCATTTGTAAATTTGAGATAGCAGATAAATCATTTAAACCAAAAAACTTTCTTAATTGCAATATCATCATTGATTTATTAGAATTTAGTTCTATAATTTTATTTTTTCTAAAAAAGGCAATGACCTCTTTTAGTTGTTCTAAAATGGAAAATTCTTTTTCTTCAATATGGTTCAACTTTTCAAATTCTAAAATTTCATTATCATAAATTGCTTGTAAATTCATCCAAAATTTCATAGAAATTCCGAAAACGTATTCCAAAGAATTAGCAAATTTTGAAGAAATATTTTTCTTTCCACTAATAATTTCACTTACATGTTTTGCAGAATAGCCTGTTCGTATAGCAAGTTCTTCTTGGGTCATAGTTCTATCTTCTAGTAATTCCTTAATTGTTTCCCCTGGATGTATTATAAGCTCAAGGGATAATCCAGTCACATTTTCCATCATGATAATCTACCACTCCTTTTATATTTATTTTTTTACACTTTTTTAGAGATTCATCATCGAGATTATCTACTAATGGCTCTACTATTAATCTATAATTTTTATTTAAAGATATTCCATATAATTTATCTAAATTTCCTACCAATGGATGTGGTTGCCAATTCCGTTCTCTAAATATTCTTTAAAATTATCTGTTGCTCGTATTTGATTACATCTTAACTTTATTTTTTGAGCCATTTCTTGTCCTACTTTTTTTATAATATTTGAATCATTTAATACTTTTTCTACCTTTTTATCATAGATTTCAATTTACAATCCAACACCCCTTCCCAAACATTACCTATTAGGTAATAAAATTGTACTATAATAAAAAGTATTTATCAAGAAAAAAAGAACCATTTTAGTTCTTTATCTCGTTTGTCCATTATTTTCTTGTAATTTATCTTTATAATCTATCAATCGCTGGTTATAGCTATCGCTAATTTCTTTGTCAACACGTCCAAAATTTAAAGTAATTATCGTACCATTTGTTCCTTTAAGATAAATACCATCAAAATCATTACGCATTCCTCTTTTCCATGCAAAATAACTAAGCGTTACAAATTCAGATTCAAAATACTGATTGACTACATCATTTAGTATTTGATTATCCAATACACTTTTTTGTTGTAATGTTATCCCTACTGGAAAAGATTTATAAAAAGACCTTTTAGGAACCTTGATAACATAAATTACAATATTTTCTTTATCAAATTTATCATAAGTAATTGTAATACTAGCCTCAACGGGCATTTCATCACTTAAAATTTGATCTATATACTGAAGTAAAAGATTTGATTTTTCTGGTGCAATTGCCTCTGCCTCTTTCTTTTTCATAACACACATCCTTCTCAAATTCGTATTATAACACATTATCTTTTCTTTATCTCTTTTTTTAAATACTTTACAAAATCATCTAGAGACAAAGTAATACTTTCTTCACTACCAAATTTACGATAACTTATAAGGTTATTATCTCGTTCATTATCTCCAATAATTATAGTATATGGATTTTTCATAACATTACTTTGTCTAATTTTTTTACCCATATTTTCTTCCCTATCATCATAACTAACTCGAATTTCTTCATCATTTAATATCTCAAATATTTTTTTACAATATTCATCATGATATTTTATATTTACTGGAATAATATTTACTTGAACAGGAGATAACCAAACAGGAAGTACACCTTTAAATTGTTCGAGTAATAATACTAAAAATCTTTCATAGGAACCTAAAACGGCTCTATGTACCATTACAGGAGTTTGCTTTGCTCCATTTTCATCAATGTAGAATAGTCCAAATCTCTTAGGAGTAGCAAAATCTAGCTGAACAGTTGGTATTTGAATTTCTCTACCTAAAGCATCTTTAAACATAAAATCAAGTTTTGGTCCATATAATGCCGCTTCTCCTTCACATTTTTGGGCATCAAGATTTAATTCATTAGATATTTCTTCTAACATTTTTTCACATAAATCCCAATCGCACTTTTCACCAATATACTTCTCAGGATGTTCATAATCTCTTACTGATAAAGAAACGGCGTGTCCTTCCCATAATCCCATTCCTCTATAAAAATCTTTAATTAAATTGCACATATTGATAACTTCATCTTTAACCTGATCTACTCGACAAAATGAATGTCCATCTTCAACTGTTATAGCATATACCCTAGATAGACTATTTCCAACTGCTCCTTGTAGTTCTGCTCTATATTGCTTATCTGATTCCATATATCGGATTGGTAAATCTTTATAACTACGAAGTTTAGAAGCATAAATCCTAGTATGATGAGGACATTGAACAGGTTTTAATACAAAGTTATGTCCTTTAGGAGATTCAACTCTAAATAACTCATCGTTAAATTTTTTAGCATGCCCTGAAGTTTCAAATAAAGAAATATCTGCTAATGATGGACAACTTACCTTTTGAAATCCGTAACGTTTGCATACTTTTTCTATTTCTTTTTGAAGTTCATCTTTAACAATAGTTCCTCTAGGAGTATATAAAGGAAGTCCTCCTCCTACATAATCAGAAAAACAGAACAAATCTAAATCAGCCCCAATTTTTCTATGATCTCTTTCTCTAGCCTCATTTAAAAATTGATTATATTTATCTAATTCTTCTTTACTCTCAAAGCATTTTCCAACTATTCTAGTAATCATTTCATTATTTACATTGCCTTCATAATAAACACCACTAATTCTTAAAAGTTTTACATAAATACCATTATCTAGTTTTCTAATTTCATTTTCTAAAGAATTAAAATCATTCTCACTTACTAATTTCTCAATTTTAAACTCATAGTAAAACTCGTTTTCATCCGCATATGCATTATCTAACTTAATATTTTTATATTTTTCCTCTATTACTTGTTTTAATAATAGAGCACCTTTTTCATTTATCATTCCTATACCTTCTTTCTTACTTTTTTACTCAGGAGTATATCGTCTCCCATTCCGTCATAATTTACACCAACTCCTCCTTTTTTTAGTTTATAAAAGAAAAAGCCTATTACTGATTGTAATAGACTTCGTTAATTCCTAAATTTGAAATAAATAATTTTTCTTAATTAAACAACGCCAAAACAACCAATATACTTTATTGATTTTAAATTTGTATTCGTCGTTGTAGTCGTTAGTATATAATTGCTTTTCATAAAATACTCTCCCTTTCAAAAAGTAACTAAAGTCTAACACATTAATTTTGGCATGTCAAATGAGTAATTCAGTTTTTATACATTTTGGGAGTACTACTCCAAATTTGTATAAATCCACAAACCAAAAGAGCCCTAACTTCCAACAAGCTCTTTATCCTTACTTCTTTCTATCTCTTTCACATCTACTCGATTAATAGAGTCAAATCTTTTCGTAATTTTTTCTGTAGTAATATTTATATCACGTACATCTTTGGTGACTGTATCAATACTTCGAGATAATTTATCCCAACGTTCACGATAACGTTCAAACTCATAAGAAAGTTTATTTAATTCCTCATGAATAACTTTAGCATATTTATCTCTTTCCAGATTTTTTAAAACCATACCAATTGTTGTGAGCGTACTCATCAAAGTCGTAGGAGAAGTTATCCAAACCTTTTTAGTATATGCTTCTTCTAAGAGGTCAGTGTGATACGCATTTAATTCTGCGAATATTGCCTCAGCTGGCAAAAACAAAATGGCTTCTCCAGCCGTTTCTCCTGGAACAATGTATTTAGATCGAATCGCTTCAATATGTTTTTTAACATCCAACTTAAATTGTTTACTCGCTACATCTCTTACTTCTTTGGAGAGAGTTCGATCAGTCATCTTTTGATAATTTTCCAAAGGAAACTTTGAATCGATACAAATAGTTCCAAGTGGACTAGGAGCATACAAAATCGCATCGGCGATAAAACCATTACTAAGCTTATGTTGCACTTCATAAATTCCTGTAGTATTCTCTCCAAACACACTATTTAAAATATAGTTTAAATTCACTTCTCCAAAAATTCCCCTTGTCTTCTTATCTGTAAGAACACTTTGTAAAGAAACAATTTCTGTTGATAAACTATCAATCTTTTTTTGTGCCTCATCGATTTTAGAAAGACGCTCCAATATATTAGTAAATGTTCGATTGGATTTTTGGAAATTCTCTTCTAAACGTTCATTGACTTTATCATTTAAATAATTCATTCTATTCAAAATTTGTTCATTCAAATGGTCAAAATCGTTTCGTAAACTACTTGCAAATTCCACTTTGAATTCTCCGATCTCTTTTGCCATATTCGTCTCAAGCTTGCCTACTCTTTCGATTATCTCATTCGTATCTTTATTAGTATCACGTAATACTATTACAAGTTCTAATACAAGTACTCCGACTAAGAGTCCAATGATAATATACTCCATAAAACACCAACTATTCTATTTGAAATTTTTTACTAATTATTTTACTTGCTATATAAGCAATTACGACTAACAAAATAACTTTTATAAGGGCTAAAGGTTGAGTTAAACTTTGCACCAAACTCGTCCCTACAAATCCCCAAAACAACACTAAAAATATTTTTCCTATTAGTATAGCTATTATAAACTTTTTTACTGACATTTTTGATAAACCAGCAGCAATATTTACCATAAAAGCTGGCGTAAAGGGTACAGCAATAATTGAAGTTAATTGCTCTAATTTGATTTTATTTACAATTCCGATTAATTTTTTACACTTATTACTATTTTTTATTTTACAGTCAAACCAATGTTTCATTTTCTTTCGGAACAAAAAGAAGGAAAGTAGACAACCTAATACTGTAAATATCCAAGAAACCAAAAAACCTACTATAGAACCAAAAACTAAAAAATTAATTGTAATAAAAACAAACAAAGGCAAGATTGGAAGAATAGATTCAATTAAAATACAAAAACACCCTAAAATAGGGCCAAAAACTCCTATATTTACTAAAAAGCTATTGATTATTTTATCTATATTTTGAATAAATTCCATCATATGCATCCCTTATTAGTATAACACAATCATTTACCTTTATTTTAGCAATCTTTGGCTAATTTAGCTATATATCACGCAAGACCCCTATATTTTCTATTTAATGCACGCAATACTTCTTTATCTTTCATTGACTCTTCTTGCATAGGCATCTTAGGAATCAAACCACGCATTACTAACCATAAATCATCTATAATTCGGGCACGTTCTATTGCATCAATCAAATCAAAATCTGAAATTTCAAGACTTACATCTTTTTTAAATAGAATCATCAATTTACTTGTCATCAATCGTTCATTATACAAATATTTATACTTTGGATTTAATTTCAAATTTGCATTAATAAATAAACGAATAAAATATAATATTTCTTTTAATTCTTTTCTTTCTATTTCATTTTTATGCTTTTCATAATAATAATTGAGTTGTTTTTGCACTTTTATATGATAATTATCGTATTCCTCATTATCAAAAATATAGGAAAGATAACCAATTGCTTTCTTGGTTGGAGAAAATATCATTCTTTTTACAATTCTTTTTTCAATAGGACAAATGCCATTTTTATAAATATCTTGCTCTATTTTTGTTTCTATAAAAGTTTTCATTTCTTCATAAGCAAACAAAGCATTAGATGCATAATATAAATTCAATATTTCTCCTTCTATATTTTGTAAAACAATCCCTTTGTATGCATCTGTACTATGTCCCACTTGTTTTATATCTTCACTAGATATTATTTTTATTTTATTTAAAAAGTCATTTAAAATGTGTTTATATATATCACTCGTATTATGTAAATTCTTTCTTATTAAGGGTTCATCTCTTTCTACTCCATTTTCAGAAAATAAAAAACGATAAAATAAACTATTTCCATTTCGAGCAATAAAAATACTGGTTTCAGTAGGTCTTTTTTTTATAATCTCCTCTCGAATTATAGAAAAATTTTTAAATTGATTCATAAAAGCCTCCCATTTTTCCTTATAAAATTATAGTAAAATATTTTTCTATGTATGTCAAATAGAATGCCTCATCTATAATTCAATTTTTACTCTGTTGTCAATTTACTTATCTCTTCTATAGATAAACCCGTAATCGTAGCAATTTGCTCTATTGTGTTTGTTCCTAAACTTTTCATCTTTTTAGCAATATCCATAGAATTTTTCTTTGCGCCATCAAGAAATCCTTCTTTAAAACCCTCTTCTTTCATCTCTTCATCAATTTGTCTTTGTAATTCCTCTTCACTACAATAAAATGCCTCATCAAATAATTGTGTAAAATTCTCTAAATTCTTCTTTACCATTTGTATCATCCTATCTCCCTTATAGATTGTTTTTAAGACTTCTTTATCTTCGATTACAAACAAAGCCAAGTCTTTTAATAACCCTTCGTTGATACTATTATAATCTATTTTTTTATAATACGATAGGTTTATATCATAAATTTTTAGTAATTCTGTATATTCTAGGTGATGTTGTTTTTCCATTAATACCGTCTCATAAACAAATTCTCTTTTTCCATAAACTGTATCTCTAGCATTGATATTAATGATTGTAATTGGTTTTAACTCTTTATAACTTTCTGAATTAGTAAGTTGTCTTAATGTTAATTGATAATCATAAGTTAAACTCTTTCTTTTACTTGTCTTACTTCTACTATAATTCACTTCGATTCCAAAATACACTTTCCCATCAAAGAATGGTAAATCTCCTATAGAATTAATAATAGTTGCATGACTTCCAAACTCTGGGTGAACAGGGACTAAATTGTCTTTTAATTCTTCATAAGGTATTCCTGTTGTATGGGCAATAATTCTTGCTACATAGTTTCTTATTTCTTTATTTTCATAAGATAATACTTTTTAATGACTTTATCGTTTAGGTATTTTAATTCCATAAAAAAACCTCCTTCTATTTTATATATACACCTTAAATTGATGTTTTCCTTTTTTTGGAGGTTATTTTTGTAAAAAATTATTTATATACATTCCTTTCCTACCATTGATTACACAACTCTTCAATGATTAAATCTGTATATCTCTTACGCTCTTGACGAGTCAATTTGGTAAGGTGCATGACATTACATAGCACAACGACAATTACTTTGGCATCAAAATCAATCACAAAAGTAGGTCCAGTAAAACCACTAAAGGCAAAGGAATTTTCGCTACATTTCGTCGGAACATCATTTAATTCTTTGATGGAGTTACGATAACGAGTGCCCATATTATTGTAAGTTCGCATTACTTTGGTATCTGGACTTTTTATTTTGGCTTCTTCATACATTTCATTGATTTCTTTTTCCGAAACAACGTTTTTTAGAATTTCATAATTTTCTTTATTTTTATCTTTATGACTTAACATAAAATCAATCGTTTCTTTTTTTAATAAACTGCAATCTAAAAAAGATTTTAAGAATTTTAGTAAATCACTTCCTGTTGTAAAGATAGAGGCATGTCCTGTTGTTATTCCAAGAGTTTTGGCAATACGTCCTTTCGTATCGTGAATCATTCCAGGAGTTATATCTTCTATCACTTTATCGTTTAATGTCTCATAATTGTTAGAGGCGATATTCTCTCCCTTAGGCTCAACAGTTGTGTTTTTTAGATGTAGCTTATCCAATATTTTTTCCTGTAAGATATTTTTAAATGGCTTATTGTAAATCGTTTCTAAAATAGTAGATAAAATAATATAGTGTGTATCTACATAGGTTGGGAATTTTGTTTTTACACTAGCTGAGTATAAAATTTCATAAAATTCTTCTTTTGTTTTAGCACTTCCTAGATACCCATTCGTCCATATCTCTTGATTATGTGATAGTAAATCGAGTATAGTTACTTCTTTTAGGTTAGTAAAATGATTATCAATTGTATAAATAGTTTCTTCTAAATTTATCTTATGCTCTTCATAAGCCATATATATTAGAGTTGCTGTATATGTTTTTGTAAGGGATGCTATATCATACAAAGTATCTTTATTACATTCTTTTTTGTTTGGTTTTGTCTCACGATTCCCATACACTATTTCTTTTTCTTCACCATTTTTATAGATTTCTATCACATATCCTGGAGAATGAAATTTTGTATATTTTTCTAAATTTATCATATTTATTTCCTCCCTTTTACTATATAGATTTTTATTTATAATTGCTCTTCATTTAAATTATTATTGCCTAGACTATTTATTTAATAGAACAAGTTTTCGATGTGCTAATAATTCATCTCTTAATCTCAACTCACTATCTGGTATAAAAAATTCATTCTGCTTACATTGTACATATTTTTTTTCCTTAGGTTCAAAAATCATTTTAGGAATTTGAAAAATAGTGAATCCATTATCTATATATTGATAAAATGTTTCATAAATTCGAAAAGATGAAGTTGTTATCGTTTTAGGTACTCTTTCTACTGCATGATACCCTAAATATTGAATCATAACTTTTTTAAAAACCTCTACGAGAATTTTATCTATATATATTCCATATTCGAGTTCAAAATCATTATGATACATATCATATAGTTTTTTATTTTTATACTCTCTTTCCCAAAAATCGTATTCACACATACATGTTTCAACATTTCCTACTCCTTTAAAAAACGTTTCGGCGTTATAGCACTTCAATAAAAAATTATAAACCTCTAATTCCATTTGCTCTAATTCAGAAAAATAAAACTGTCGTTTACGTTGTTCTTTTTCTTCTTTTAAAATTTTTAAGATTCCACTATATCTATCTCTTTCAGACTTTTGGTATTTATCACTCATTCTATATTCTTCTAAAAGGTTCATTTTCTCAGAAGATTTTATTTTCAGCCTATAATACACTCTAAATCTTTCTTGAAGAGATAATCCCTCTCCATGTCCTGTATAACCGAATTTATCTTTAAAACTTATTGGAATACCATATGGATTTAAGTATCCCATAAAATTAGGATATTTAAAATTATCAATACTAATAGTCCCATCGTTAATTATTTCTTCGTAAAAAGGAAATGTCATTTAAATTTCTCCATTCATTAATGTATTATTATACACTATTTAGTATGAATAAGCCTTGAAAAATTTCATTTTATCTAAATAAACTATTTAAATATAAAAATATTTTAACATAATGAAATTTAAAATGCATTACCTATAAAAAGTTTCATTAAAAAAGAACAACCTAATTTTGCTCTTTTGTTCATTCTTTTATCTTTATACTTCTACTTACTTGCACAACTTCCACCTACAAATATTTATATACACTTAAAATTAAGATAATTTTTTTATGGTGTTCCCGGACAGATTCGAACTGTCCGCTAAGCCTTAGGAGGGCCTCGTTTTATCCAAATAAACTACGGGAACATAAGAGTATTTTAGCATAAATAATACCAAAATGCATTATTTTAGAAAAGAAAAAGATACATTCTGTATCTTAATCAATTTCTATTAGTTCATATTCTCTTGTACCAAATCCTAGTTTGCTTGCACTTTCAATGGTATGAATTCCATGTTGTCTTTCTACTCTTTCTACAAAATGGTCTCTTCCTTCGTCTTTGGAGTTATAAATTAAATCTATACAAGCTTGGTCTAATGCAATAGGGTCTAGACTGGATAGAATACCAATATCTTTCATACATGGATCTTCTGCTTTAGCACAACAATCACAATCAACGGATAAGTTACACATAACATTAATAAATGCCATATTTCCATCAAAGTATTTTACTACGCTACTGGCAGCATCGGCCATGGATTCTAAAAATTTATCTTGTGTAGGCAAATTTTCCCAAAGTTTATATTGGTCATTTGTTACTTCTGCCGAATGAATCCAAGCTTTTCCAGCACTTGATGCAACACCAATGGAAAGTTGTTTTAAAGCTCCTCCAAAACCTCCCATTGGATGACCTTTAAAGTGAGACAATACAAGCATAGAATCATATTTCTCGATATTTTTTCCCACATAATTTTCTTTTAGTATACAACCATTTTCAATCGTTAAAACTTTGTCTGGTCCTTCTTCGTCCAATAAGTCTACATCAAAAACTTCGCTCCAACCATGACTTTGCAATAATTCTTTATGTTTTTCGCTTTCGTTTCTTGCTCCTTCATAAGCAGTATTGCATTCTACAATGGTTCCGTTTACATGTTCTACCATTTGTTTCATAAATTCTGGACGTAAATAGTTTTGATTCCCTTGTTCTCCAGAATGCACCTTTACTGCCACACGACCTGGTAATTCTTTTTTTAATACTTCATACATTTTTACAACATTTTCTGGTGTAATCGCTTTTGTAAAATAAACACGCGCTTTTTCCATTTTTCTTTTCTCCTTTTTCTATTATTTTTTAAATGAATCTGCAACACTTGGTATCTCTTGTAATTCAAAGCGATACTTTTGTTGAACGCTCGGATATTTCTCATGATCGACTTCACTTACAAACATATCAAGAGGTCTTATCCATAAACTTCCATCGCCATACAATCTTCTATAAACAACGTATTCTTCCTTTGTTTCTGAGTGTCTCGCCCTATCCATTACTAGATAATAATCTCCTTTGAAATGTCTATAAATACCATTTATTTTTACTTCTCTCATTTTGCATCTATCCTTGTTCTGTATTTATCATAGCATATCTTTCATAAAAAATTAAAACCTTTCTTTCATTCTTTACCATTTTATTTTATTTTCTCTTCTATCAAAAAAAATTACACACTCATGTAATTTCTTTATTTTTGTAATGTAATCATATTTAATACAAATAATAGATAAACTCCCAATTTCATACCCACTTTGTATCTTTGTTGTTCATAAATAGCTACAGCTTTATCAACAATCGTTAGACAAATACTTTCTTTGTATTTTGGTAGTACTTTTGATAAAGGAAACATATGTGACTCTATCATATTTTTTTGCATATCTGATAATTCATAATGCTTGCTAGCATTTAAAACTGCCATATTTTGATGAGCAACTAAATTTTTCATCGGAGTATTGTCTTCCAATTGGTAATCAAAATAAAAATCATGCATTAGAGCAGCACGTGTCGCTTCTTCATAATTCATTCCTAATTTTTTTGTGATTTTATAAACTCCTTTGGCTACTCGATAAGAATGGCCATACCTAGAAATTCCATGATGGAATTCATTATCCAATTCTTTAAAATTGTTATTATTTTCTATATCTTTAATTAAATATTCAAATTCTTTTTTTTCTAAGGTTTTCAATTGTTCTCACCTCGAACTATGTTAGTATAGCATATTTTTAATAAAAATACTATCCCTATACTATATGCAAATCGATTGGTAGTATTCCTATTTTAATCCATCTACTCCACAAGAAACATATTCTATTTCTATAGTGGAATATAAAATCTCTTGTTCTTTTGCTTTTTCTTTTATAGTATTTTTGATTGTTTCTATAGTCTTTTTCGTCGATGACTTTTCTACTACTACATGCATATTTACAAATATCTTTTCTTCTATTTTTGCAACATGCATATAGTGAATCTCTACTACATGATTTATTTTCATGATTTCTTCTTCTAATTTTGTCATATTGATTTGTTCTGGAAGTTTTTCAATACAATCCTCTACTGTTTTCGTAACATTTTTTACAGACTTACTAGAAATGATAAAAGAAACTAAAATGGCTAGGACAGGATCTAAAACCAAAACACCAGTTGTTTTAATAAGTATAGCAACAACAAATACAAAAATCCATCCAAGACAATCTAATAACATCGGCATATTAAACTTTTTTTCATTTTCATTCACTTTTTTACTTGTTTTAAATGTTGCATACCCATTAATTAAAATTCCAAAAAAAGAAAACAAAATCATCCCAAATCCATTGATTTCAGTAGGTACAAAAAGGCGATAAATAGAAGCAAAAAGCGCAATAACAGAGCTTGTGATAAATACAGTAGAAGTAGAAAAAGATTTTAAAATACTATATTTTTTGTTTTTTAATTTTTCTTCTTTTTTGTTAAAAATATTTTCAATAACAATAACAAGAGAATCACTAAAATCATGAATCGCACTAGAAAATATAGCAATACTTCCTGTTAATAATCCTCCAATTAAGCCAAAAATAGAAAATCCAATATTCAAAACAAATACAAGTTTCTCATCTTCATAATTCATGTTCTCACCTCTAATTAAATCGATAAACTTTCCTTGCAATTTTATATCCCTTTAAAGTAATAAAGTTTCCTAACTTAGTGCGTAAGTAAGTTAAACCAGCAAGTTTACTATATCTTAACTTTTTATACACATCTTTATCTAAATCCTTGACATAATTCCATAACTCTTCTCTTTTTTTTATGGATTCTTTATCTCCTTTCATAAGAAGTAAAACAGAAGATATAGTCATCATCATTGAAAGATAACTCAATAAATATTTATAAAGTTTTGGATAATTTTCTTTTACCTCTTTTAAAGGAACACAAGAAGCAATTATTTTAGTAATTTTGATTTGTTGCTCCACTCTTTCCACCATCACAGATTCATTTACTGATTGATCCCCTCGTCCAATAAAATAATGATAAAAAGGAATATCCAAATACAAAATACTTTCTACAAAAGTAAGGGGCAAATAAGCAAAAATATTATCCACATAAAAAGTATGCTCTGGCAAAATGATTTTGCTCTTTTTTAAAATACTTGTTTTATATACTAAGGAATGCATAATCATATATTGACTTGGTTTAAAATGTCCGACTTCTCTCCAAGTAACAATTTCTTCTTTTGGAAAAATATTTCTATAGTGCATTTCTTTTTGTTTATTTTCATACAAATGATCATAAATATAATTGCAAACAAATAAATCTACTTCTTCTTTTGTTTTTTCTAATTCTTTTATTTTATCAAGTAGTTTTAATAAAGCGTTTTCATCTAACCAGTCATCACTATCTACTACTTTAAAATACAATCCTTTTGCTTCTTTTAAACCGCTATTTACACCACTCCCATGTCCTCCATTTTCTTTATGAATTACACGAACTATATTAGGATATTTCTTTGCATAATTATCTGCAATGCTCCCTGTATAATCGGTACTTCCATCATTCACAATAATAATTTCTACTTCATCTCTTCCTACCAATAAAGAATCTATACAACGTTCCATATATTCTGCTGAGTTATAACAAGGAACAACAAATGTTATCTTTTTCAAATTCATCACCATCTTATATTTTTATTGTACCATACTTTTTTGAAAAAGAAAAAAGCCCTTTGGCTTATACATTTACTTTTTTCTTCCTATAGTATTTCTTTCGATATTTAAGTACGAAAGCATATCACACATTTTTTTATTTTGTCTTCCTGAAATATTTCCTAAAATTTTATTTAAACCAATCGCATTTCTCATTTCTTCTAATACTACTCCTTCAAAAAGTGGTGGTAATAGATGAATACATGCTTTGGTATATAAAACCCATAAAATTGTTTCAGCATTTATGTCATTATCTTTCATCTCTATTAACTTATTTGTTAATACTTGTACTTTTGGTAGTATGTAGTTTATTGCACCATGCATTTCTTCTTCAGTTAATCCTATATTCGGTTCTGGTAATAAACTTTCCGTTGTTGCTATTTCTGTTGTTGCTAATAACGCATATTTAAAATCAATTAACATTTCTTTCTCTTCTCGTTTTGCTATCTTTAAATATTGTAAAATTTCATAAAGAAAAGCTTCTTCTAAATACTTTTGCAATTGTAAATAATTGGGTTCCCTAAATAGTAGACCATCTAAAGCATAGTACTTGGTTTTATCTAAAAAATTTAGTGTTCGAATAGCACTCAAATATTCTTTTGTTAATTTAGGAAAGTACCCCCCCCCGAAGTAGCTATTTCAATATTTGCAAAGTTTGTACAGATGTCTTTTTTTAAAGGTGTTACAATAGCGTATTTTCTTTTTTCTAATTCGCTCGCTTTTGTTAATAATAAAAACAGTTCTTTATATTCATTGCCTTTCGTTTTTCCTTCTTTTTCTAGTTTAGCAAGTGTTAAATAAATGTTTATGACACTATTAGTCATCGTCTTGGCATCTTTGTATACATTTTCCATAAATTTCCCCTTCTTTATGAGTGGTTAGTATATCTATTTCTTTTTCTTTTGTCAATCTTTATTTTTCAAATATCCTTCTATATTCTTAGTTCTTCTTAATTTTCTTTCGACTTGTACTTCTAATGACTCACTAGTCTCTAACGCAAATAATTGTTTTACTTTTTCATCATAAATATGAGAATACGTACTACTTCTCATCACTAAATTTTTAAAAAGATTGGCTAATTTTTCTTCATTTTGCTTTCTTATCCATTCCATACTTTCCTTTTCTTTATATTTACAGTTATCTAAGTCAATTAACACAATCTTGTCTCCACAAAAAACAGTATTTTCTTTTTTTAAATCGTTGGCAACCAATTTTAATTCTGGGAACTGATAAACTATTAAGTCTTCTAAAGCTCTTAAATTATAATAAACATATTCTTTCTTTTGCTTTAAAAAATTAATATTTCTGCTGGGTAAATATTTATAAATATAAGCATCTGTTTCATATTCATCTGGATGTTCTAAAAAAGCTTGTCTATTTTTTATTTGTTCTTGAAGATAGAGTAGTTCTAGAATTCGATTGGTAAATGGATGGTTTAGGTTTTTTAAAATTTTAAACGTCTGATAGTTCATACGTGCTGTTCTTTTGGTTTCTTTATAATATTCTTTTAAATAAAGTGTTTTGGTTATAGAATAAATTTCTGCACTTGTTCCCCAATATTTAAGTGCATGGCTTGAATATTCTACTATATTCCCGGTATCTGTATAATATTTCACATCTTTTTCCTTTCTTTTTATCACCAAAAAACTTAACTGATTCGGTAGTTAGCTATTATATCATCGCGATGTTCTAATATATCTTCTTCATAATTGATTTGGTAAGGATTAGCATGATGAATAACGAAGGATACACCTCTTTTATTTCTTTTATCTGAAACAATTCCAATGTGATGCTCAAATACTACAACATCCCCTCCTTGCCAACTATCTATTTTTGTAATATCTGTTGTTAGGGTAATTGCGTTTCTTTTAAAAAAAACATTTAAATTGACAACTCTTCTAAAATCAATACGCTTATCTATGGTTTGGGTAGCATAGACTTCTCTATTCTCTTTTATATCCTCATTTACTAGTTCCATTAAATCATAGCCAGCATGTAAAAGAGCTTGCGCTACAACATCAGTACAAACCCCGTATTCATCGCTAGGATACCCCGTTTCATAATATTTACTTTTGTATTTTGGTTTTGTGGCAATATAATTTTTTGCATTTTCTAAAATATCTGTTTGATCATCTACTCCATCCCTATCTTTATCTACACTACTTTTATAATCATGTATATGAAAATAGGCGTTGTTGTAAGATTTATGAGGAATTATATTTATATAATATAAAACCATTAGAATGGCTACTAAAATAAGGAATAAACTTATAAATACAATTGTTTTCTTTTTCAAAAATTATTCTTCTTTCTAAATGGATGTTGTAGTTCATTTAATTACTTGTATTATAGCAATTTCTAGAATAAAAGAAACTCTATTTTATATTAGAAATTCTTGTTCTGGTAATTTATGACTTTTCTTTTTTAACTTGTGTACCAATTCTACTCCTATTTCCTCGTATCTTCCTTCTATTTCTAAGCTTCCATCTTCTTTTAAAGAATATTGATTTACTAAAATGTATCCTACTACAGAAAATCCTATACTTTTAAGTAATTCATAGTCTTCCATATTATCTACTTCTGTTGTTATGTAATCTTTTGTCATAGCAATTTTACTTACTAAACGGATTTCTCTTGTTCCATAATAAGATGTTTTATAATTTGTACCCCATGCTAAATCTTCTTTTGTTACATACGTAGGAACAGAGTCATCTATAACAAATACCTCATCTCCAATACTTATTGTATCGTAGTAAAGGGTATCTTCATAAGGAGATACATTTACATTTTCTTTTACTATTTCTAAGGCTTCTTTCATTTGTTGGTATTCTTTTTGTGTTTTTCCTAGTTTTTCTAAAATATTTAAGTATTCTTCAATTTCCTTGTCTTGTTCTTTTGAAGAATTTTCTTTTTCTTGCAATATTTTTTCGATTTCTTGTTTTTTATTCTCTTTATTACTAAGCATTTTTGTTTCCTCTAAATCATTTTTTATTGCTTCTGAATTATTTTCTTTTATCTTATTATTGAGTGATGAAATGGAAATAGAAAGTAAAGGCAACCAAAGCGCTAACTGAGCTATTATTTGTATTCCCTTTTGCTTTATTATGTATTTTAATTTGTTTTCTTCTTTTTGTTCCATATTATTCCTTCTTCCTCTTTCTTAATCACATTCGACTTCTAGTTAAACTTTATAGTTCTTTCCTTTTTTATATTTTTCTATTTATTAATAGCATTTCTCTTCTTAAATTAGGGGCAATCGAGGTTTCAAAGTATAGATTGGTTGCCTTGGGTTTAAGTCCACTATTATTTTTTAAATGCGTATATAAATGAGCTGTTTGTTCCATACTTCTTTGGTTAATATTAATTTGTCTTACTGATTTACTATTTTCTTTTAGAACTTCTTTTAGACAATTTATTAATTGCATTCTTGCTTCTAATAGGGATTCTTTTGTTTCTTTAGTAGTAGTTACTCTAAGCATTCCATTCTTTGGTATACAGGTTGTATTAGAAAGTAAAATCTTTTGGCCATATAAAGCACTTTCTTCTATAGTTACTTTTCCATGACTTAAGTTTATTGTATCACTATTTGGTTCAGGATAAATAGTTGATTTTTTGATTTGAAGTTCTTCGCACTCTAAATTTTCGATGCCTTCTACTTGACTATTTTCGATTTCTACTTTTTCTACTAAAAACTTACATCCATGATAATTTATAGCATTTTTAATAGAAAATTTTTTCATTTTAAAGGTAGGATTATTACTATTTACAAGAATTGCATTTCCCATATCTCCAGAAATTTTTAGTTCGTTTACATTTTGAATATGATATATGTTTTTTGCAAAATTTCTTTTATTCGTTTTTTCATGAATAAGTTCTGCTATAGTATTTTGAAAGAATTTTAAATTATATAATAGATACTTACCTTCTAGATTATCAAATTGTGGCGATAGAATAGTAATACATCCATTGATTAAAACCATTGATTTTAAAAAATGACATTGTTCTAAAATTACAATGGTGTCTTGATTTAAACATTTTATTGTTGTAATTTTAGAAAAATAAAAATTTTTAAAATGAAGAAGTTGTACATCTTCTTTTATAATCAATTCCGTATTTTTTATTTCATAAGGTTCATTAAAATCATAGGCGTCTTTTAAAGACATAATTACATTTCGTTCTTTTTCTTGGTTCACAAAACTTAATTGAATAACATTTTCCATCTCTTTTTCTTGGTTCATTTTAAACACCCCTTTTAAATTGACTAAGATAGATTATCATAACTTTTTTAAAGAAGCAAGTACATTTTTTACCTTTTTGGCATAAAATATAACAAATAGATGTTGACATTGTTTTACTATTATACTAGAATTGTTTTACTTATTGTTCTTTGATAATTAGATAATGAACCATATGAAAGACAAAGGAAGCACCTTTGTATGGATTTTTTCTTAATCTTATTACTTTAGAGTGCGAATTTTAAAGGGATTGAGTTAGAAGAAATAGTAATATTTTTTCTTGGACTTACAAAGTAAGGAAGGAGAAAAGAGTCGTTTCATCTCTTGGTTTATAAGGTACAGACCTAATCGTGACAATCACAAACTTTTCTGGTAGCAAACAGAAAGATTAACTTTTTTTCTTACTAGGTTCGCAACTAGAAAGAAAAAAAGAACGCGAAACAAGTCATAATGCAGTTGATACGTAGCGATACGTTATAAGATTAGAATCTGGTTAAAGTAGCACAAATCTGCATGGGTTCAAATCCCAAATTTGGTAAATGATTAATCCTAAGCGTGTGAAATTCGGAAGTGCAAGTCTTCTTTAGTAACAAAAGGTAGATGAAGAATAAGAGTCGCTATCTTATGAGGGCATCTACTAGCTAGTGACTGAAATAAAAAATAGATTGAGTATGGAATGAATGAGAGAATCATCATTATCTAATTGTTAAAGAACAATAAATAGTAACTATCTTTACCTCGAAAGGATAGTTTTTTTCATTTTTGCATTTCTTTAATAAAACTATTACAAATTAAAACACCACTCTAATGAATGGTATTCTAATTCGTTTTAGAGTACTGGATAAATTTCAATATTTTGCTTTTTTAGATTTGACCAATAAGCAATTTCACTAAGAAGTTTATGAGCTTCTTTATAAGTAATTTTTCCACTCTGAAATCTTCTTCTTAGTTCTTCTCGTTCTTGATTGGTAAATGTTTCTATTGTCTCTTCTTCTAAACTTCCAAAATTTTCAAAGTACATTTGATCTAATAGAGTATATAAATCAGAAAAATCTCTTTCTTTTTCGTTTTCAATTTTCATAATTTCTAAATGTCTAGCATAAAAACTTTCTCTTTCTTTATTCATGTTTACACCTCCAAATTCGCGTTTATTATAACAAGTTTTATAACAAATGTCACTTTAAATTTTTAGGTTTGTTTTCACTATTGTAATTTGGCTAATAATAAATTTTTAATTTTCTTCCTATTTATTATGAGAGCCACTGCTATAAGAGATTTATCACCTCTCTTCGAATATTCTATTTTCGTCTGTTCCTCATTTCTATGTTTCTATAATCCATATCATATTATCTTTATCACAGATATGGCTTCTGTGTTTAATTGCATTTTCGTACACTATTGAGAAATAACTATCCGCAGATTCTCCATTTTTATAAAACCATTTTACATTATCGCTTTTCTCACAAAATTCTTCAAACATATTCTCAGAATTTAATTTAATTCTACTAGGATAATCTTTGTAGGAATTTTTCTTATAAACTATTTTTTCTTAAAAATGAAAAAAACAATCATTTCTGACTGATTCTATATCTAAAAGTTCGAATAGTTCGAACAAATTCGTCAATGGTGCCTCCGGCCGGACTCGAACCGGCACAGTATTGCTACTACTGGATTTTGAGTCCAGCGCGTCTACCAATTTCACCACGGAGGCATGAATAAATTATAGCATATTTTATTCTAAATAGTCTATAATTTCATTCATTAATTTTTTATTATTCTTTATTTTATCTCACGTTTTTTTATATATCTATTTAATTGATTTACCCCATCATCTATTGTCATAACTTCATAATTCCGAATAATGTCTAAATCTAAATTTAATATCGTTGCAATTTTTTCTTCTGTGATTGAATCATCTACTCTTTGCAATAAACGAAAATAAATGAGTTGTTGTTCTGTTTTTGTTAAAGTATTTCTAAAATCTCCAAAAAAACCAGAGATTAATATTTCAGAGGTTCGATGGGGAGCATTTTTTAATATGTAATCTATTACTTTTTCAGGATGATTTATATTGGTAAGGTTTTTTATATAGAAGTCGATCAAGTCGGATTGACTTATTTTAAGTGTACTTAAAATAAGTTCGGAGTCTTCAAAGTTTTCATAACACTTTGCAATGAGTGCATCTATATATGCTATATTTTTTCTAGGAATATTAGCATTTTTTAGGCTTTCGTTTATGCTTTGTTTATACTCTTCATTTCTCACATTTTTTCTTTGTATCTCTTTGATTTTACGTTCATATTCTTCTTGTAACTCTTCTAAGTTTTTAGAACACATTGCCTTTAATATTCTTGTTTTAAATATTTTTATATTTTTTAATTGCTCTTTAGAAGGATTAGCCTTTTCTTTTATTTCCCAAGTTTTTTCATCATATATTAATTTAAAATCATCATAGCAAGATTTGGCAACTAATTTTATTAAAGAAAACGCAACTGTAAATTTCTCTTCTATTATTTTTCGTTCTTTTAAAGGCAATTTATCATCATAGAAATAGTCTAGAAAAGATGGTAATAAATCTTTATTTTTCTTTTTTATTTCTTTTTGTTGATTTTGTGCTTCAATTAATTTTTCTATTTCTTCTAAACTATTGTTTTCGATTAAGAATCGAATCACATTTTTAAATTTAAAAAAATTATTTTTTTCATTTTTTTCTAATTTATTTTCAGGGTTTAATTTATAGCTGTCTTTATCATATATTTTGCAAAAAATTATAAAGTCTTTTTCTCTTCTATTTTTCTGATATTCTATTGCTAATCTTACTTTTTGTTGAATTAAATCTTTTTCTTTTTCTGTCATTTCTTCAGTATAGAAATAATTTAAAAAGGATTCTTTTCTTTTTCTTCCTTTTTTTGATTTATAATTACTGGCTCTATTCTTAACTCTTTCTTTAAGTTCTTCTAAACTATAAGTATCCATTATTATTTTTATATTTTTTATAAATTGATTGCTGGAATTTCTTATTTTTTTATTTTTTGAAGCTTCTTCTATTAAATCTCCTGTAACAGGATTATAAACTGCACAAAAATCTTCGTAAGTACGTTTGGTGATTCTACTTTGAACAATAATTGCTAATCTTGCTTTTTTTATAGCAATATTCTTCTCTTCATAAGTCATTTCCTCTGTAAAAAAGGATTCAAAGATATTTTTTAGGTTATATCTTCTTTTATTAGGATTTTTTTCATCTTCTTTTTCTTTTTTTATTTTGGTTTCTTCTACTTTTCTTTCTAATTCTAAAAGATTGTTTTCTTTTAATAATTTTTTTACTTTGACAATAAATTGACGAAAATTACTTTTTTGATTTGGTTCTAATTTTGCGTTATCTTTTAATAGCAAAGTATCTTTATCATATAAAATACAAAATGCTTCATATCCTTTTTTAGAATAATGTGCTTGGTATTCAATGGCTAATTTTACTCTTTTTACCTCAGAAATATTTAAATTTTCTTCTTTTTCAAAAAAATAATTTAAAAAGGATTTTTGTTTTTTTCTTCCTTTCTTATTTAAAACGACTTTCTCTTCTTTATTTTCAGAAACTTGTAAATCAGACGTTATTGTCTTTTGGGAAATTTTTTCTTTTACTTTACTAGTTAAAAGGCTTTTTTCCTTTTTTATTTTTTTACTATTTTGGGAATTATCAAACCTTTTTTCTGGTCGTCTTTTTACAACTGGCTCTCTTTCACTTTCTAATTTTTTTACTTGTTGGACTAATTCTGGCAATTTTTTACAAATTTCTTTTAAATATGTTTTATATTCTTCTTCAGAAATATTTAACATACTTCTTATTTGAAGTTCACTTAATCTTTGTACTCCTAATGCATAGGTTCGTTTGCAAATAAAACGATGGTTATGACTAGGTAAAAATTCTATTGCATCAATGAGTTGTTTTGTAGTAGCTGCTAAGTCTTTTTGCATTTCTAAAGTATTTTTATAAATCACTTTCTTTTTTTTGTTTTTTGAAGGTGTTACTAAAGAAGTAGCAATTTTATCTATTTCAAAATCTTTTTTGTCTCTAAATATTTCTTCTATATTACTAAATTTATGCTTATTTTCTAGCATAAAGCGAACATATTTCAAACGATTTTCCACTCGTATTAAAATTGCATCTAAACGTGTTTTTTCATAGTACTGCAAATTTTTTTTAGCGTTTACACCATCATATTTTTCTCCAAATTGTCTTTGTAACAATTTTATGGTAGATGATTCTTTTTGAAAAGTTTTTATTACAAAATTAATTTCTAGTGAAGAGTAAGTAGCAAATGTTTTGTATACATTATTTTCAATAATAGGAATTTTCAAATCAAACACTTCCTTTGATGGTTTTATCATAACATATTAAAAAAACGGTTGTAAATCATTACTTTATTTTTATTCCTAAAAGTGGTGCTAAATATATCATTTGGTCATAACTTAAGATAACACCTCGTAAATATTTGGGATCAATTAGAAGATTTTCTATTTGACATGTGGATAAGTCCATTCCATGTAAAGCAACCATATTAAATTCTACTTTATTTAAATTGACATTTTCTA
>CAQBKK010000008.1 GCA_948760655.1 uncultured Bacilli bacterium
GTGGTTTCACGCTTGCAGGTCCTAACGATTTTAATGCGAGTATTTCTTATGGTGTTCGTCCACGGTTTTTAATTGGATAAAAGAAGGATATAAAAAAATTCTTTTTTTTATCTAAAAAAGTATAAATACCCCAAACCGCCATATTTTAAGACATAAATCAATTGTATTTAAAACTATAAGAGTGTGAAAATGGTGGACTGCAAAAACTTATATAAATAATCGAAAAATCACTATATTTTTATTAGTAAAAAATTAAGAAAAGTGCAAGAACTCTATGGTATAATATAGTTATATATGGAGGACATTATGAAAAAATTAATACTAGTAGATGGCAATAATCTTTTATTTCGTAGTTATTATGCCACTGCCTATTCAGGAAAAATGATGAAAAATTCCAAAGGATTTCCTACCAACGCTTTATATGGTTTTGTTTCTATGATGAATAAAATTATAACAGAAGAAGATCCAGAATACATAGCTGTAGCTTTTGATGTTGGCAAAAATTTTCGTGCAGAAAAATATGCTTTTTATAAAGATGGAAGAAAAGAAACACCCAATGAACTAATAAAGCAAATGCCTTATGCCAGAAAAATACTAGAAGGAATGGGAATTAAATATTTTGAACTAGCCCCCTATGAAGCAGATGATATTATAGGAACACTTTCAAAAAAAGTAGTAGAAGATCCAAATTTTGTAGCAACGATTATTTCAAGTGATAGAGATTTATTACAACTGATTAATGATCAAGTAGACATAAAACTTTTAAAGCAAAAAGGACATGTTCGTTACAATCCAATCAGCTTTTTTGCAGAATTTAAAATCGAACCTATAAATATTATTGATTTAAAAGCCCTAGCAGGAGATACATCAGATAATATCCCAGGTGTAAAAGGAATAGGAGAAAAAACAGCACTCAATTTACTTACTACTTATAAAACAATCGAAAACCTTTACGAACGTATTGATGAAATCAAAGGAAAAACACAAGAAAAATTAGTTACAGAAAAAGAAATGGCTTTTATAAGCAAAGAAATCGCCACCATTTATAATGAAGTACCTTTAGAAATTAATGCATTAGAAGATTTGAAATATGAACGGATAGAAACAGAAGAATTAAGTAGAATTTATGAAGAATTAGAATTTTATTCACTTTTAAAAAAATTTGATAAGAAAAAGAACATAACGAATATTGAAAATTTAAAATGTATAGAAACAGTAGAAGAACTAGAGTTAGATCACATTGTCTCTTTCTATATAGAAGTAAATAGTGCAAACTACCATACAGGTTCTCTACTAGGAATGGCAATCACAGACAAAACAAACACCTACTATATAAAAAAGGAACTCATAAAAGAAGTAATTCCCAAATTACAAGATAAAATTTTATACACATTTGATGTGAAAAAAAACATCGTAGCTTTAAAAAAATTAGATGCTACCTTAGGGAAAGTAAATTATGATTTAATGCTAGCTGCCTACCTTTTAAATTATAGTATCAAAGATGACATTGCCTATCTAATGCGTCCAGAAGGATACCAAGTAGAATTATATGAAGATACAATTGCTAAAGGAGAATATGATGAAGAAAAATTACCTTTAGAAATTGCTCTAAAAAGTAAATTTATTTTTGATACCAGAGACAAATATGTACTAGACATAAAAAGAGAAGATATGTTTGATTTATTTTCAGAAATTGAAATGCCTCTCGCACCAGTTCTTGCAGATATGGAACTTACAGGAGTTCGAGTAGATAAAAGTATCCTAGAAGAAATGAAAGAAGAATTAAAAATAAAAATTGAGCGTGTATCGCATGAAATTTATAATATGGCTGGAGAAGAATTCAATATTGCAAGTACAAAACAACTAGGGGAAATTTTGTTTATCAAACTAGGACTTCCTGGAGGAGTAAAAACCCAAAAAGGATACAAAACAGATGTAAAAGTCATGCACAAATTACTTGGTAGTCATCCCATTATAGAAAAAATCTTAGAATATCGAAATCTCGCTAAAATTTATTCAACCTATATTGAGGGATTAGAAAACTTTATTCATGAGGATGGAAAGGTGCATACTATTTTCAAACAAACGCTTACAAGAACAGGGCGTCTTTCCTCTGTAGAACCTAATATTCAAAACATTCCCGTACGAGATGAAGGAGGAAGAAAAATCAGAAAAGCTTTTTTACCAACCAACGATTGTTTCCTAAGTGCAGATTACTCACAAATAGAACTTCGTATTCTAGCCCATATATCAAAAAGCCAGGAATTAATTGATGCGTTTGTGCATGATGCTGACATTCATACCAAAGTCGCCGCCGATATTCATGGGGTTCCAGAAATCGCTGTAACCAAAAAAATGCGTTCTACTGCCAAAGCCGTTATTTTTGGAATTGTTTATGGAATTAGTGGTTTTGGATTAGGAGAAAACCTAGAAATCAGTGCCAAAGAGGCCAAAAAATTTATTGAAAAATACTATGAACTTTATCCTGGAGTGAAACGTTATATGGATGAGATTGTCAAAGAAGCCTACCAAGAAGGAAGTGTCAGAACTTTATTCAATCGAAAAAGAGAAATCGAAGAGTTAAATTCTGGTAACTTTATGGTACGCCAAGCAGGAGAAAGAATTGCTCTTAATACGCCGATTCAAGGAACGAGTGCTGATATTATAAAAAAGGCGATGATTGAAATTTATGAAGAGTTTGAGCGCCAGAATATAAAAAGCAAATTGGTAATTCAAGTACATGATGAACTTATTTTCGATTTACTAGAAAGTGAACGTGAACTTGTGACAGAAATTGCAACAGAAAAGATGACAAATGCTATTAAACTTTCTGTTCCTTTAAAGGTAAGTAGTGATTATGGTAAAGACTGGTATGAAACAAAATAATATTCTTTTAACTGCTTTTCGAGGAAACAAATATAGTTCTAAAATTTTAGTAGATCAGATTTCAAATGCATACGATAAGTTTGTATTCTCTAACAATTATACTTGTATTTCTAATGAAATTTGCAATGTATTTGCTAAAAAGACTTATGACTTCATTATTTGTTTTGGGCAGAAACCCATTATAAAAAGACTTTCTATAGAAACGCTTGCCAAACAAAAAAACGAATGCATGGAAACGAATTTTCCAATAAAGGAATTATGTAGGTGTTTGGATGAGAAAAATATTTCTTATAAATTAAGCAAGAACCCAGGAACTTCCTATTGTAACTTTTTATACTATAATTTGTTAAAATATGTAGAAGACAATCAATGTCCTACTAAAATCGTATTTATTCATGTTCCTTACTTAGCTAATTTTTTAGAATTAAAAAAAGTTGTACATTTATTTGATGAATAAAGGAGTGGAGTGTAATGACTAAGAAACCGATTATTGGAATCATTCCATCATTTAACTTGGCGGGTGAAACAAATGATCCCTACCAAGACGTTTCTTTCTTTGTTCGCATGTATAGTGATGTGATTGTAGAATCTGGGGGAATTCCAATTGGACTTTTAACGGAAAATATAGAAGACTATCTTTCCATTTGCGATGGCTATTTGTGGCCAGGTGGAAAAAAAGTTGAAAAAGTTTTTAATCGTTGTATTCAGGATGCTTTAGAAAATAAGAAACCTTTTTTAGGCATCTGTTTAGGAGCCCAAGCGCTATCTACATATTTAACTATTTTAGAAGAGCAAACACACCTAAAGAAAACATTTCTAGAAATCTATCAGGAAAACAAAGAGAAAAATCCATATTTAAAACGATTAAATAGGGGAAATCTCCATGGACATTATGTTACAAAGGATTTAGAAAGTATTAACAAAGCAAAACATAAGGTGTTTATAAAAAAGAATAGTCTTTTGTATTCTATTTATGAACAAGAAGAGATTTCAGTTGTTAGTCTTCATGAGGTCGCTATTGCTAGAACATCTAGTAAAGTTGTTATTAGTGGCGAGGCAGAAGATGATGTTGTGGAGGCCATTGAGTATACGAGAAATGGTGCGTCTTTACTAGGTGTACAATGGCATCCAGAACTTGTGAAAGATAGGAAAGTTTTTGATTGGTTGATTTCTACTGGTAAAAAAGAAAAATAGGATGATAATATTAAAATAAAGTAGGAGAAAAGGTGAGGTTATGCCAGAGATTGCAGAGGTAGAAACGGTTAGAAATACATTAAAGAAACAAATTTTAAAGAAAAGGATAAAAGAAGTGAAGATTTTATATCCAAAGATGATTGTATCGAATGTAGAAAAGTTTTCCTCTATTTTAAAGGGGAATACCTTTTTAGATATTAAAAGAAGAGGAAAATGGCTTATTTTTGAGTTAGAGGATCATTATTTGCTTAGTCATCTTCGAATGGAGGGGAAGTTCTTCTTAAAAAATTCTAAGGAAGAAGTTGTGAAGCATGAGCATATTGTTATTACATTTCTTGATGGAATGGATTTAAGGTATCATGATACTAGGAAATTTGGACGTATGGAATTGATTAGAAAAGAAGATTTGAAGACAAATCAGGCGATTGCAAAACAAGGATTTGAACCTGGAGAAGTAGAATTGACAAGCGCGTATCTTTTAGAAAAGTTTAAAAATAAAAATACAGCTATTAAAACTCTTTTACTGGATCAAACGATTATTAGTGGGCTCGGAAATATTTACGCAAATGAGGTCTTGTTTGATGCTGGGATTTCTCCTTTTAAGAACGGGAAGTCTATTACCAAAAAAGAAGCAGAAAGAATTGTAAAAAGTTCTGCTAAAATTATTAAAAGGGCAATGGAACTTGGTGGTACAACGATTAAAAGTTATACTTCTAGTTTAGGAGTAACAGGAAGATTCCAACAAGAGTTAATGGTACATAAAAGAGAAGGAGAAGAATGTAAAGTTTGCCATACAATCATTAAAAATGAAAAAATCAATGGTCGAAGTACGTATTATTGCGAAATTTGCCAAAAATAATATTTTATGCTATACTATACCATTGATTAAAGGGGAGTGGGATAATTATGGATTATGAAACTATATTTCAGGGTATTTGGATGAATTGTGTAGAAGAACATGTGGGAGTAAAAAAACGAAAATTGTTGTCATTGCTTTTAAAAAGGATAAGTTTACTTTCAAAACAAATGGGACACGTTGAAAGAAAAAGTGAATTTCAAGCTTTTTTCTTAGAGGATTCTTTGCAATGGGTAGAGAATGATATTCCTAATACAATGGTGCCTTATTATATTCTTACTGAGACAGGTGCAAGATTACCTGGAACGGATGGTACAAAAGATTGTATTAAAAACTATTATTTAAATAAAGCCGAACAAATTGGCTATTATATTCAAATTTTGAAACAATTGGGTATTACTAGTAAAAAAGCCAAAAATAATAGAGAGCTTTTATTACAAATGGATGCCATGGTGACATTTGTTAATGAAGTGTATCAATCTGATCTTAAGGAGTTAGATACTTATTTATTGTGTTTGACAGAGTTTCTTCAAGGTAAGACAAAAAAGGTAGAGAAAAACATACATGTATATAATCTTGCAGATTATCTATATGGAGTATTGTCTTCTATAGGATTTGACTTGGATTATTCTTTGTTAGAAGAAAAATATAAGCGTTAGAGAACTTATATTTTTTTTATGGGGCAATTTTTTATTTCATAAGCATAAGTATTGGTATTCATAATTAAATCATAAACAATAGAAGCATTTATTTCTATTTGGTATTGGATAGAATTTTTATCTACTTTACTTGGAATTAAGATTGTATCTTTTCTTTTATTTAAGTATTCTTTTCCTTTTTGATTAAAACCTAATATTTTACAATAAGACAAATTGTCTTTTTTATTTTGTTCTTTTGTAATTCCTAAAAGAATATGAATACACATCCGATTTAGTTTGTTATAGGTATAACGTTTGGTTTTTACTTTCTCTATAAATTCCTTATAAGTTTTACAGTTTTTTATACTATTTTTTAAGCGATTTTCGATTCCTTCGTCTACGGTTAAAAAAAGATGTAAGTTTGGTGTAGTGATGATTTTGCATTTTAATAGTTCAAAGAGTTTATTGTAATTTGGAATTTTTAGGTTTTCTTGGCTATCCATTGGAAGATAGTTTGTAATCTCTTCTTTGTTTTCTAATTTGTTTCTTATGTTCGTAGCACTTACGATTTTTTCTGTACTTTCTGTATCGTGGTAATCGCTTGTTCTTTTTATAGAAAAGGGTTCGATATTAAAGTTATTATTACGAATGGCTTTTATATAAGAGATAGCAAGTAGGTCGTTTGGATTATTGAAATCGATATTCATATTGATAGATTTTGCGAGAGCAGTGGGATAATTAACTCCATTTTTTAAAAGTTCTTTTACTTTATGTTGGTAATCTTCAAGGCTTATTTGTTCTACAATTTTTTCAAGAGCGAAAATATCGTTTAATTCGCTACCAAAAACTATCTTATTTACTTGGTAGGCGTTTAATAAAGTGAGGGTTACCTCAGCGAAAATGTCTGCCGATTGGGTGCCAAAAAGAACAGGAAGTTCTAGAATAATATCTATGCCATGATTTAAGGCAATTTTGGTTTTTGCTTCTTTGGTAAGAATACTTATTTCTCCACGTTCTAAAAAATAACCATTTAAAACAAGAATTAAGATAGAATCAGGGTAGAGTTCTTTTATTTTTTCAATATGATAGAGGTGTCCATTATGAAAAGGATTATACTCGCAAATGATTCCGATGCATTCCATAAAATTTCTCCTTTGTTTTTTAGTTTAACATAGTTTTCTTCCTAGCAAAAGTAGTGTATAATACTATTGGGTGATAAAATGATTATAAATTTATCTAAAATTCCAGAAACAGGATTAGAAATAGATGCGGATGTTACTCTTTCAAAAGAATTGTATCAAAATGCAGATATTCTAGATTTACAAAATGTGCATATAATGGGTAATGTGAAATATGATTATGAGAATCATTTAGTACTAGAGTTGCAAGTGAAAGGAGAATTTCAACTAGAAGATGCAATTACTTTAGAATCAATCGTTTATCCGTTTACCTGCGAAGTGGAGGAAAAACTAGAAAATATCAGCGAATATTGTGGAAAATTTTATGAAAAAAGCAAAAATACTCTTGATATTAGTGAAATTTTATGGGAGAATATTGTACTAGAGATTCCCATAAGTGCTACAAATTCGAGTAGTGAGGATTTAACATTACAAGGTGAGGGCTGGGAACTAGTAAATGAAAATAAGAAAAAAATTGATCCAAGATTAGAAAAATTAACAGAACTATTCAAGGATGGGAAGGAGTGAGATCATGTTACAATTAGACATTCAAAAATTTGCTGTTCCATTTAGAAGAACAAGTAAAACAAAAAAAAGAATGCGTCGTACTCACTTAAAAAAAGAGGTAGGGGCGATAGAAAAGTGCTCTAAATGTGGTGCAGCTATTAGACCTCATCGTGCTTGTACAAAGTGTGGAAACTACAAAAATAATGAAGTAATTAAAGTTTCAGAGGAAAAGTAAACAACATGATAAAAGTGTTGTTTTTTTATAGCATAAAAAAAATTCTACGATAGAATTTATTTTTTTTCTAGATGGAAAGACTTACTTGTAAGTACATAATCACAATTGTTTAAAACATCTAAAATTGCTTTCAAATCGTTTTCAGTGTATTTATCTTTTTGCATATCTTCAGGAATAAAATCAGAAATATTTACAATACGCCCATATTCTAATGGAGTTTCTTCCTCCCATAAATAATCTATATTAAAATCGGCAAAATTAGAGATAAACGTTTGATCTATTAAATTATAATCGGTTCGAATAACAAAATTTTTACCCAATGTAGAAACAGAAGTATATTCTTCTTGTTCGTATTTTCTTACAGCAGTACCATCGTTTTTTAAGAATTTATTTCCATTTTTATCATAAAACGCTGTACTTCTTAAAAATCGTATTTTATTAAAAACGAAGAAGTAATTTCTTGCATCCTGAGGATCAACATTTGGAATATCCGTGACAAGCCATAAAGAATTGTGATCAAATAAAGGAACTTCATAGCTTGGTTCAACAACCATTTCATGTATTTTTTCATCAATCTTTTCAAATCCCTCAAGAATAGTTTTTCCCCATTTTTTTGCTTTCTCTTTTACTTCTTTTATGGTTTCATCTTCTTCCTCTATAATAGTTATAGTCTCATTAGCACAAACAGAAGAAGGAGCACTAAGACTGACAAATAAAGCTATAAAGAGTCTTTTTATCCATAACGTAACCTCTTTTCTAATCTTATTGTATTGTACTCGATTTAAATTAGAAAAACAACTACATAAAATACCAAGAAAATTGATTATAATATATTGGAATAAATTATAAAAATTTAAAAAATGAATGAAAAGAAGAATAAATTGCGATTGTTATCCTAAGTGAACCATATCAACTCGATTTGGTAATTTTTTAAATTCTTTTGGAACAAATAACTCAATAGGTTGTACTTTTAAAGCTTTCGCAAGAGAGTCAATTTTGTCAAAAGATGGTGTATGAGGATGACCTAATTCCAATAAACTTATGTATGTAATACTAATATCGGTCAGTTCTGCAAGTTTTTCTTGTGTATATTTTTCCTTATATCGAAAATATTTCACAATATAACCAAAAATTTTATTTAATTGCAATGTTCATCACCTAACTTCTATAGTTAATAGAATACGATTTTTATTTTAAAAAATCCACTAAATAATATTTAAAAAAGTTGACCAATAAAAAAAGCCCTTAAAGGCTTAAATATCAAGTGGTGTCCTGGGAGTGATTCGAACACTCGACCGTACGCTTAGAAGGCGTATGCTCTATCCAGCTGAGCTACCAGGACATTTAACTCATGGACATATAGATTATATAATAATATTTTGGATTATTCAAGAGAATTTATAACTAAATTAACATTTTTTTCATCACTGTTTACCAAAAACTCTACTTGATCAATATGATAAGTATCTCGTAAAGAAAGATAAATTGTATATTGAACTTCCTCTAGAATGGTTGATTCTAAAATATCATCAAGCAAGTATTCATTAAAAGAAAGTTTAATTTCATTTTCTTTAATTTCATAATTAGTAATCTCTGCATTTGCATTCAAATAACTAATTAAACTTGATTCATAAATAGGAGAACTTTTAAGTTTTTCAATAATGATTTCAATTTTTTCTTGATTGATGTTACTGACATAGGTAACAGGAACGTAATAGAAAAGCGCATCTGTTTTATTGCCATAATAAATCGTCGTTTTAGAAGTACCCTTAATTTGATCAAAATCATAAATTTTATTAACTCCAAAATCTTTATTCAAAAGAGTAGGTAATTTTTCTTTACTAAAAGGAAGTTCTAAAAGTTGATTTCCTTCTACGAAAATTAAAATATTTTTTACCTCTGGTATCTCTGTTAAAGAATAAACAATAGATTCAATCATTTTTCTTTCCATACTTTGGCTTGTATTTAAAAATTCTTTTGAAAAATCAAGTTTTAATAAACCATCTTCAAGTGTTACAGTATTTAAAATAGTGTCATTAGGAATCACTCCATAAAAGTTTGCTGGCATATATTCACTTTCTTTACGTTTAATAGTCAATATCCCAATAATCTCTTTAATTTTATCTAAGGTTTCTTTACTATTCATAACCATATTGACCCTTGAAACATAATAATCTTTATCAAGTAAATAAACAACTCCTTTTTGGGTTTCTGTATAACTGAGATTTTGTTCATAATGATTTCCCGTGATTTTTGTTGGAAAGAGGTAAGTAATAAGTAGAATAAGAAGAGCCAAAGAGGAAATAGTAATTCGCTTCATAATACTTTTTTTTAACATCTTTTTTCACCTAATAAACTATATTATTATTTTTTATTTTCATGATAAAAAATAAAAAAACTCATTAAAATGAGTTAAAATTAAATGGATATCTCTCCAAGTTTTAATAATTCAACAACAGCCTGAGCTCGTCCTTTTACTCCTAATTTTTGCATTGCATTGGAAATATGATTACGAACTGTTTTTTCACTAATTCCTAAAAATTCAGCAATTTCTTTTGTTGATTTATTTAAAACAAGTAATTCAAAAACTTCTTGTTCTCTTGTTGTTAAAATCCCTTTTTTCATGACAACCTCACTTTCTACTTAATACTTTTATAACTATAATATTTTATGAAGTATTAAATATTAAGTGATGTAAATACGCCTAAAAAGTAAATTAACCTTGAAATTTTACAACAATATACATTTGGGTTTCATATTCTTCTTGAATGGTTCTAATAATATTATTAGCAAGAGTACTATTATGTTCTTTTGAAGCAACAGTCACACTAATTTGTTCATTTTTAATTTTAACAAATGTTTCCAAATTATATTTTTCCTTTATTTTTTTCTCTAAACTTTCTTCACGTCCTTTATTAGCATTTAAGGTTTGCAAAGAAGTATAAGCATCATTTTTTTCCTGAAGTGATGCCGTATTATCCAAAAGAATCGTTTGTAAACTTTCCATTTCTTGTAAAAGCTCTTCCTCATCTTTCACACGTAGGGAAACCAAAACACTACTTTCATTTGTTTCCACAACTTCTGCCTCTTTATCTTCTATACCGCTAGTAGCAATAGCAAGTAAATCATCATCTTTAACAGTTACATAATAAATTCCAAGAACTAATATTAAACTAAATAGTGTAACAAACCATAATCCTTGTTTATTAATCATTTTATCCCTCCAACTTAATAAAAGTATACGTTGTAACATTAGTTTTATGACAATTTGCATTTTTTTTATTAAATGCTATAATTAAGTAGGGTGAAGCATATGCAAACAAACATATCATATTTAATCCTCTTATTTTTTTTATACAGTTTCGCAGGATATATATGTGAAATTATCTCTAGTAGTATAGTACAAAAAAAATTAGTAAATCGAGGATTTTTATGTGGGCCTTATTGTCCAATCTATGGAGTAGGAAGTTTATTTATTTTATTTTTATTGTTACGTTTTGAAAATGACCCTGTAATTGTATTTGTTTTAGGAGCGTTAATTACTACTTGTTTAGAATATTTCACAAGTTTTGTATTAGAGAAAATCTTTCATAACAAATGGTGGGATTATTCCTATATGAAATTACATATTCATGGAAGAGTATGTTTACAAAATACACTTTTGTTTGGGTTTGGGGCATTAGTAATTATTTATGTGGCACAACCTTTTATTCATAATTTATTAACCAAAATGTCCCCACTTGCAATGCACATTGTTGCTTTTAGTTTATTATTTATTTTTCTAATAGATTGGGTATATTCAGTGATAATTGCATACAACTTGCGAAACCGTATTATTATATGTGAAGAACTTAAAAAGGAAAAATTAGCGAAACTACCTGGGATGTTAGAAAAGCTAATAAAAGAGAAAGCCAGCAAATTTAAAGCCTATCCAAAACGTCTTTTAGATGCGTTTCCTTATTTAAAAAATGCAAATGCAAAAGAATTTGATATAATGAAAACCATTAGAGACAAGAAGAAAAAGAAAATCAAAAAAAAATAGATTTTCTTTTTTTGTTTTATAGGAAGGTTCAATAAAAGTTTTGAAGAGTAAACAAAATATGAGGAGGAACTTAATGTATAAAGTTTATAAATGCAGAATGTACTCACTAAAGAACAACAAAAACTACATCTGATTGTGCAAGATTTGTCTATGTAAGGTAACATCCAAGACGAATAAAACTTGTGCAACTTATTTTGTTCTTTGTACTTCAAAACCATAAACTCCTACAGAAGAAAAAATAAAAATTTTTTGAAGAAAAAAAAGGAAATGACCAATTCGCGGTGTATATATAGAGTAGGAGGCAAAAATGAATAAAAATATAATTGTTAGGCAACAAGATTTAAAAGACTGTGGAGTATGTTCATTGCTTTCTATTATCAAGTATTACGATGGCTTTATTCCTATTGAAAAACTAAGAGTAGATACAATGACGTCATTGGAGGGGACAACAGCGTATCACTTAGTAAAAGCAGCTAGAAATTATGGATTTGATTCCTATGGAATAAAACTAGAAAAAATACAAGAACTAGAACAAGTTATACTCCCAGCCATAGCACATATCACGATAAATGGATTAAACCATTTTATAGTAATTTATAATATTACGAAGTCAGAGATTATTGCTATGGATCCTGCAAGAGGAAAAGTAAAAATAAAAAAGAGTGAATTTGAAACAATGTGGACAAATCATTTGATAATTCTACACCCTAAATCTAAACTATCAAAAATTACGACCACAAACTATTTACGTCAAATGATTTTTCTAATTCTAAAAAAAGAGAAGAAAAATATCTTGAAAATCTTATTTTTAACGACTTTTTTTACTATTTTTACAATTCTATCAGGATTTTATTTTAAAATAGGAACAAACATTTTATTAGAAAGCGAAGAGAAAAACATTGTAATAACCATAATTATCTTATTCTTATTTATTTATCTTATAAAAATAGTTCTTTATTATCTTCGTAATTATTTTAAAATTTTGTTAAATAAAAGAATGGATGGCATTTTATATTACCAATTTCTTAATCATTTATTTT
Source organism: uncultured Bacilli bacterium (assembly GCA_948760655.1). Next base: position 12,577 of record CAQBKK010000008.1, read on the forward strand.
TGCTTCCCAATTATTTTCTAAAAGATAGAACCAACGGAGAAATTATGATAAGACTAAAAGAATTAGAAAATATAAAAGAGGTGTATTCAGAAATTCTAATTACGATTCTGTTGGATTCTATTCTATCCTTTAGTGTAGGTATCATTCTATATCACTTAAATAAAACACTTTTTTTCATTCTTTGTTTATTTGTTTTAATTTATGTGATAATAGGATTGATTACTAGTCGTATTTTGTATAAAAAAGCCATAGAAACAAACGATACCGAAGTAGTCTTTCACTCCAATGTATTAGAGAATATCGATTCTTGCATTACTTTAAAAAATTTAAATAGAATACCTTCTTCTCTAAAAAAGATAGAAATAAATTTAGTGAAATACTTAACAAATCTTTATCATTTAAGTAAGACAGTTTTGAAATCTAGTACAATAAACTTTTTCTTAGAAGAAATGCTGACTTTTAGTATTATTTCTTTTGGATTGATAGAAATAATAAATAAGAATTTTACAATAATCGATTTGATTACTTTTGAAAGTCTTATTACATTCTTTATCAACCCATTTAAAAATGCAATAAATGTAATGCCAAATTATAATTATGTAAAAGTAGGACTAAATAAAATGAATGACTTTTATAATGTACCAGAAGAAAAAAGTGAAGTAGGCTGGCAAGAATTTCAAAACGGAAGTATTGTAATAGAACATTTAAATTTTTCATATAACCATTTCTCTAAATTATTTGAAGATTTAAATATTAAAATTAAAGAAAATGATTTTGTTCTTTTTAAAGGAAAGAGTGGATGTGGAAAAAGTACATTATGCCAAATGCTATGTCGCTTAGTAGAAGTAGAAGGAAGTTCCATTAAAATAAGAAATCGAAATATAAACGATTATAGCATGGACACTATAAGAAAAAATATTACATACGTGAGTCAAAAAGAAACCTTAATGCAAGATACAATTAAGAATAATATTCTATTAGATAGAAAAATTTCAGAAGAAAAATGGCATCAAATTATATCACTTTGCGAAATAGAGGAGATTGTCGATAAAAAGCCATTACGTTATGAAACATTTTTAACGAAAGACTCCATTAATATATCAGGCGGGGAAAGACAACGCATTATATTAGCTAGAGCGTTACTGAATGATTTTCAAATATTAATATTGGATGAAGCATTAAGTGAGGTAAATAACGAACTAGAAATCAAAATTATAAAAAACCTCAAAAAATATTATGAAAATAAAACAGTGATTTATGTAAGTCACAAAGAACACGACCAATACTTTAAAAAAGTGTATCGTTTTGGAGAGTAAAATATGAACGATGATATAAAATATAATTTGCATAGTTACTTAAATGAAGATAAAACAAATCATAAATATTTATTAGGAAGTATCTGTTTATTTATTTTTTTGTTCTTATTTCTTTCATTTTTTATAAGCAATTATGATATCGTAACAGAAAATGCTACTACGTTGTGTGACAATAAAGAGTGTACGATAGAATTTTTTTGGCCAATAGAAAAAACATGGCTTTGTGACAAAATAAAAATAAACACAATGGATTATGAAATTGAGCAAATAAATTTTGAGGAAGTGTTTATGGATAATACAAATAATGCATACCAAAAAATAATTTTAAAAGTAAAGGATTATAAGGGAAATAATAATGAAATTGTAAAATTAAAAATATATAAAAACAAAGAAAAAATAATAAAAAAAGTATTGAAAAAAATACTAGAAAGGGAAATATGATTTTAAAAGAAAAAGAATTATTAGAAATGGAAGGTGGCGCAATACACTATGCCATACTTGCTACTATTGGAGCAATTGGAGTATTTCTAGCAGGAGTAGTAGATGGTATTTTAAGACCACTAAAGTGTAATTAGAAGGAGGAAAAATGATGGAATTACAAGAAAAAGAATTATCTGCCATTATTGGAGGAGGTATCTCTATCAATGCAACTATGATTAATGCGTTTGCAAGAGCCATATCAACAGTTCTGGATTTAGGAAGAACTGTGGGTTCCGCAATAAGAAGAATTTATTCAAAAAATTATTGCTAATTCTTGCTTAAAAATACAAGTTAAGTTATAATTGTATTGAATAATAAAGGAGGGATAGATATGAAGAAAAACAATAAAGGATTTATTGCCATTTCTTTAATCTATTCCTTTTTTTTAGTGTTTTTAGTAACCCTTCTTGGAATAACAATTGAGTACGCTGAAAATCGTATTTTGCTAAATAAGGTAAAAAAAGCAACTCAAGACTATTTAAATACCTTAAGCGAGTTTAATCCAGTAAAATTGGCAAACAAAGCTTACACCTCAGGTGAAGAAGTAATTTATGCAGGAGAAACTTGGATAGTATTAGAAGATAGTGGAGAGAGTATAAAGCTTATATTAAAAAACTCCTTAAGTAATGAAATAATAAAGAAAGCTTTTAATGCAAAATCAATAAGTATTGATGGATTTGTTATTCCAGGAGGAGATGGATTGGATAACAATATACAAGGTCCTGTAGATGGGGATAACGTAACGATGTGTCTAAATACATATAATAATCGTTATTGTAGTTATGATGTAGTTGATAAATATAGAAAATTGGATTATAGCTGGGAAAAAAGTATTGTAAAAATGGTAGTAGACTACTGGTTTGAAAATTCTTCTGTTTTGCAAAAGGCTAAAGATACAGGAGGGTTATTAGTACAGCAATTTACAGATGGAATCAAAGAGTATAATGAATTTATTCGTATTCCTACAGTGATAGAATTGCGCGATATATACAATTCTAATTCTGTATACCCATCATTAACAGCAACTGAAATGTGGAATTTGACACATGCTAATACAAATAATTTTGGAAGTTATATTAGTGTGCAATTTGGCTCAGCTTTAGGTTGGCTTGCTCATACAAATTATAAAAAAATAAATCCAATCCTAGTAGTAAACAAGTCTCAATGAAATAGATTTAGAAATTGACAAATTAAAAAACTGATAAATAAAGGAACAAAATAAGTAACAAGAGAAGAAAAACTAAAATCTAAAGCTGGTAAGATTAATAAAGCACTCATGAGAACCATACCTACAACAAAACTTAAAAAAATCATGCGATACTTTTTTAAAAAATAAAGAGAAACTTTACTACCAATAAAAAAACCAATAGCGTCTCCTACAAAATAAGAAAAAAGCGGAAGGAGAAAAAGAATATTTTGTAAATTCAAATTGGCCAAATAAGATTTATATAAAAAATAAGGCCCCAGTATCATCATCACCATAGACCCTGATATACCTGGTAAAATAGTGAAAAAACCATCAAGAGCTCCACAAAACAAAAAAGAAACTAAAAAGAGAAAAGTAATTTTAGGATAATCTAGTAAAACAACAGCAGAGTTTGTATTAAAAAAAGATAATAAAAAGAGAACAAATACTCCCAAGAAAAACCAAAAAGGGCGTATTTTTATTTTTTCTGTCTTTATAAAGGAAGGAAGATTAAACATTACTAAGCCACTAAACAAAATGAAAGTAGTGTTAGGAACAAAATAAAACAAAAATTCAATAATGCGTGCAAAAGTAATAGTTCCAAGAAATATCCCTAAAACCAAAAAGAATAGAAGAAAACGATTTCTTCGTTCACGAAAGTGCGTAATAGCTTCTGTAACTTCTTCGTATTTATGCATAAGTACTAGAATCGTTCCTCCGCTTATTCCTGGAATTAAACTAACAACACCAATTAAAAATCCTGTAAAAAAATTCATACAATTCACCAATTCATAATATGTTTTATTGTAAAAAGAAAGAACTTATGTTACTATTAAAACATAAAGGAGGTAGACAAATGAATTATACTGTTATTGGAATCATCGTTGTAGTTGTTTTAATCATTTTCTACATAATTGCAACATATAACAAACTTGTTGTATTAAGAAATAGAGTGAAAGATCAATGGGCACAAATCGATGTTCAATTAAAAAGAAGATTTGATTTAATTCCTAATCTAGTGGAAACAGTAAAAGGATACACGAAACACGAAAGTGAAACTTTAGAGAATGTCATAAAAGCAAGAAATACTTTCTTAAGTGCGACAACTCCAGAAGCACAAATGGGAGCAGATGGCGAATTAACCAAAGCAATTTCAAAATTATTTGCTTTAACAGAAAGTTATCCAGACCTAAAAGCTAACACTAACTTTTTAGAACTACAAACAGAATTACAGGCAACAGAAGAAAAAATCGCTTATGCTAGACAATTTTATAATGATACAGTTTTAAGTTACAACAACAAAATTGAAGTAGTACCAAGTAATATTGTGGCGTCACTGTTTAAATTTAAACATCAAGCATTCTTCGAAGCAAATGAAACAGAAAGAGAAAATGTACAAGTTAAATTTTAGGCAAGAAGCTTAAAATTTTCTTTTTTTTAAGGAGAATAGATTATGAAAAAGATAATAAAAATGATAATCGTTTTACTAATAAGTTTACCTATCATTACCAAAGCGGATGCAGTAGACTATGATATAACAAATTACTATATCAACGCCGATATATTAGAAAATGGTGATGTATTAGTAACAGAACTTATCGTTTTAGATGGAACATTCAACGGCTACATTAGAGACATAGAATACAGAAATGCCCTACTAGAAGAAGGCTACCAAAATAATAAAATCTATAATGCTAGTAATTTAAACGTTTTAGACATTTCAGCCAAAAAAGTAAAAAATGTTACCTTTGCTACACTAACAGAAAGTGACTATACATCACTTACTTCAGGAAAAGCATCCAACCTAGGGTATGTAGAAAGTAAAATTACAAACGGAAAAAGTTATAAAATGTATTTTCGAAGTAATAACGAAAAAGTTGCTTTTAAAATTACGTATACTTTAACAGATGTAGTTGTGTTACATGAAGATGTTGCAGAACTTTATTGGACATTTATTGGTAAAGATTATGACGATAAAATAAAAGATTTACAAATCAAAGTAAACCTACCCCAAAAAGACAACTCTGGTAATTTTCGGGTATGGGCACATGGAGAAATGAGTGGAGAAATACAAGCCTATGATGATTCTTATCTTTTAGCAACAGTGAAAAATTTAGATGCACATGACTCTGTAGATATTCGTACTACTTTTGCTACATCCTTAATAAATGAATCTCTAATTATTAAAAAAACAAATGAAAAAGCCCTAGATGGCATTATTGAAGTAGAAACAGAACGGGCAGAAGAAATGAACAAAAAAAGAGAACAAACAAAAAGAATATATTATACTTTCGTTGGACTCGCAAGTATTTACTTAATTGCTCTCATCATAACATGGATAAAAGTATATTTAAAATACGATAAAGAATACAAAAGTAGTTTTACAAATGAATACAATCGTGAATTTATTGATGACTATAACGTTGAAGTTATCGACTACTTAATGCATAAAAATATTACTTCAAATGCAATGAGTGCCTCGATTATGAATTTAATTTATAAAAAAGTAATTAAGGTAGAAGAAATACCAAGTACAAAAAAGAAAAAAGAATACCAATTTACATTAACAGAAAAACAAGAAAACATAAACGAAACAGAAAGTTACTTGATTGATTTTCTATTTAAAAGAGTAGGAAAAGAAAATACATTTACCAGTAAACAACTAAAAGATTATGCCAAAAGTAAAAAAACTTGCGAAACTTTTTTAAGTAGCTACACAAAGTGGAAAAATAAAGTAATAAGTGATGGGAAAAAGGAAGATTTTTACGAAACCCATAACAAAGCAATAGGAATAGGAGTAATCTTTTTCATAATTTCCTGTATTTTAAATATTGGCATGTTTGTGTTAGACGCCATAATACCAATGGTTTTCATAGCCCAATTTATAGCAATTATTTTCTTGATTTATACATTGGCTTTTACCAAACGAAGTAAAAAAGGGGCAGAACATTTCACACGTTGGAAAGCATTTAAAAAATTCTTAAATGACTTTGGTTCCTTTGATACAAAAGAATTACCAGAAATTGTTCTATGGGAAAGATATATGGTCTATGCAACTATATTTGGCCTAGCAGAAAAGGTTTCAAAAACGATGAATGTCAAAATAAAAGAATTAGAAAATGCTGGATTTAATACAGCAGGATACTATCCAACTTTTGGAGATTTGTATTTCTACAATTCCATAAACAATCTGTTTACAACTACCATAAGCTCCAATAGTGCTGCAGTATCTGCAACGCGTGCAAATTCGTCATCATCAAGCGGAAGTGGATTCGGTGGCGGATTCTCATCTGGTGGCGGTTTTGGTGGCGGTGGTGGCGGTGGCCGTGGTTTCTAAAATGCCTACACGCCAATGAAATCCAAATATATAATTAGGTAAATACAAGTTTATATGGCATAAAACTTGTATTTTTTTGAAATGAAATACATAGGGATAAATAGAAATGATGCTCTATTTATATCGAAAATATTTAGTAAAAATTAATTTTTTATTTGTACGATTTTAGGAGGTAGTAGAAATGACTATAACAGAATTATTAAAGGAACTTAGAGGCTTATTTGGAAATGAAAAAGAGAAAGGAACACCATTTAAGAAATTAATAAAAATATTTTTAGAATCCAAACTTAGATATTGGAATACTTTATCAAATGTTTGGACTTAGAAAGATTTTCCTTATAGAGAGATTGTAAGGAATATTGGAATTTAAAACGTACATAAATGAGTATATTGTAAATGATTCTAATGATTGGTGTGAGGAAGTTAAAGATGAAAAATATATATTTAACTTGCTATTAAGAATTATTAATGTATCTATTCAAACAAGATATTGTTAATTCATTGCCTAAGTTAGAATTTTGAGTAAAGAAGTAAGTAAACAAACTTACTTTTTTTTGACTTTCTATTATGATAAAATATCCTCAAGGGATGGTTCTATGGAAAAAATGATCGACGGAGACATAGTAGAAGTAATTATTGTAAGAAAACAGAACAAAAATATATATCTTCGTTTTAAAGAAAATCAAAAGTTATATGCCACTTGTAATAAGTGGGTAACAGAACGTCAAATTGAAAAACTAATTGATGACAATTATGAAAAAATAACAAAAATGTACCAAACGATAAAAAAAACAAACTACAATGACGCTTTCTTTAACTACTTAGGGAAAAAATATACAATCGTATATGATAAATCTGTAAAAGAACCTCATTTTGAAGTAGACTTAATAATAGCAAAAGATGAAAAAATGCTAAACAAATTTTATCTGAGTGAAGCCTCACGTATTTTTAATGCAGAAGTAAAACGTATCCTACCATACTTTAAAAATATTCCTAAATTTACTTTAAAAATAAGAAATATGAAAACTCGTTGGGGAGTAAACAATCAAGGAAGTCATACAATTACTTTAAACAGTGAACTTTTAAAAAAAGAAATAGATTTATTAGACTATGTAATCATTCATGAATTGTGTCATTTTTATGAAGCAAATCATAGTAATAGATTCTGGGCACATGTAGAAACCTACTATCCAAAATACAAAGAAGCAAGAAAACGTCTAAGGAGTGATTAAATTGAATATCGAATCATTACAAAATAGCCATGTAAAAGAATGGTGCAAATTAAAAGAAAAAAAATATCGTGATGAAACAGGATTATTTTTAATAGAAGGTAATCATTTAATAGAAGAAGCCAAGGAAAAAAATTGTATAAAAGAAATAATTTCCATAGATAAAACAAAAAAAGCTGATTTCTATGTAACAAAAGAAATTATGAAAAAAATTTCTAATCAAGTAAGTATTTCAGACACTATAGCCGTTTGTTATAAATTAAAAGAAGAAGAAGTAAAAAAGAAAGTATTACTCTTAGATGGAGTGCAAGATCCAGGAAATGTAGGGACAATAATAAGAAGTGCTGTTGCTTTTTCTTTTGATACAATTTTAGTAAGTGAAGATACAGTAGATATATATAATGATAAAGTAATACGTGCAAGTGAAGGAATGCTATTTAAAATAAACATTGTAAGACAAAATAAAAAAGAAGCCTTAGAGAAATTAGTGAAAACCCATCAAATATTAATAACCAACGTAAAAGAAGGAAAACAAATAAAAGAAGTACCATTAAAAGAAAAAATTGTCCTTGTTATTGGAAATGAAGGGAATGGTGTTAGTGAAGAGGTAAAGAAATATAAAACTGATTTTATAAGAATCAAGATTGATAAAAATTGTGAGTCTCTTAATGCTGGAGTAGCTGCAGGTATTCTGATGTATGAAATCGGGGTAGATAATAATGAATAACTATATTTATTTGGGACGTATTGTAAATACCCATGGCATAAAAGGAGAACTTCGCATACTTAGTGATTTTGAAAAAAAAGAAAGAGTATTTAAAAAAGAATTTCCCATTTATATTGGAGAAGAAAAAGTAAAAGAAATAATAAATACCTATCGCCATCATAAAATGTTTGAAATGATTACCTTAAAAAACTATACGAATATTAATGAAGTTTTAAAATACAAAGGAAAAAAAGTATTTGTAAATAGAGAGGACTTACACTTATTAGAAAATGATTACCTATATAGTGACTTAATTGGCTTAGAAATTTATGAAAAAGAAGAAAAATTAGGCATTGTAGAAAATATTGTGTATAATAAGTTAAATATTTTATTATATATTCAATCAAAAAAAAATTTTTATATTCCTTTAAATAATACTTATATTAAAGAAGTACAAGTAAAAGAGGGAAAAATAAAAGTAGAAGGTTGCAAAGGGTTGATAGTATGAAAATTGACATTTTAACACTTTTTCCGAACATGTTTCATGGATTTATCAATGAATCCATTATAAATAGGGCAATTGAAAAGAAAGCAGTAGAAATAAATATTGTTAATTTTCGTGAATTTTCTAAATTAAACAATCAGCAAGTAGATGATACCCCCTATGGAGGAGGAGGAGGAATGGTTCTACGTCCAGAACCTCTAATTGAAGCAATAGAAGCAAGAAGAAAAGAAAATACGAAAGTAATACTTATGTGTCCACAAGGAATTCCTTATAAAGAAGAAAAAGCCATTGAATTAAGTCATGAAAAACACATCGTTTTGGTTTGTGGACATTACGAAGGATTTGATGAACGAATACGTTCTTTTGTAGATGAAGAAATATCAATTGGAGATTATATACTAACAGGCGGAGAATTACCAAGCATGGTCATAACAGATAGTATAGTAAGATTACTTCCTGGAGTAATTAAAGAAAACTCTTACGAAATGGAATCTTTTCAGAACAATCTTTTAGACTATCCAACCTACACAAAACCAAGAGAATATAAAGGGCTTAAAGTTCCAGATGTTCTTCTAAGTGGTAATCACCAAAAAATAGCCACTTGGAGAAAAGAAGAACAAATAAAAAAAACAAAAGAAAAACGAAAAGATTTAATAAATTAAGGTGAGTTTATGAAAAATTATATAATAAAAAAGAAAAACAAAAACAAAAAAATAGGTAAATTTAACTACGAAGAAGAAGGATATTCATTTAAACCAAATATTAAAAGTCCTAATTTAATTAAAATTAGTAGTTTAAATTTAATGGATAAAGAAGCTACAGCCCCTATTTTAGAAAAAAAGTTAAATGCCTCTTTTCGTAAACTTGCTGCTATAATCTATAGTATTTTAAATGACGAGGATGCTACGAGCTCAGATGCCATTATTGCACTTGATGAAATAGCCAAAGAAAAAAGTATGATTAGAAATAAATACAAAGAATATTTAGAAAAAGAAAGTCTTGAAAAATTCTTGAAAAGAATTAAAGTAATGGAGCAAGAAGTAAAAGAAAAAATAGTAGAATTACGTATTAAAGAAGAACAAGAAAAACAAGTATTAGAAAAAGGAAGAGGCAGATAAAAGTTTTGACAGAAGTAAAAATTTTTGTTAATATACAAAAGTCGTTTTAAAGAAAGGAAATAAAAATATGGCAATAATAAAAGAAACAAAGAAAACAACAAACACAAGGAAAATAAGAAATACGAAAATAAATTATTTTGCTTTATTCGGGGTTATTGGGACGCTTGGAATAACTTATGTAGCTTCATCCAACATATTAGAAAATAAACAAAAAGAAGAAAGCAACTTAGAAACTGTTTATTATAATGAAGAAACAATTCTGCTAGAAGAAATAGCAGTAAAGCTAGAAGTAAAAGAAACAAGTGCAGAAAACTTAAAACAGGAAATAATAAAAATTATTGAAAGTTATAGGACTACCCATGAATATATTCCTCAAGAAATAAAAGAGATGTTTAATGAAATTGAAGCAAAATTAAAAATAGCAACAATTTATAATAAAAGTATAGAAGAGATAAAAGCAGATATTCTTACAAGTGTAGCAAAAGCTATGTATAGAAATGATTGCAAAGAAAATTTAGAAGAAAATTCAAGAGGGCTATAAAAAGCCTTTTTTTGTTGTCTAAATTAATATTTGCAATCCATAGAATAATTTGCTATAATGAATTTGCTTTTTAGGCATGTAATCCGCTGATGCTACATATATTTATGATTACAGAAGATATTTTTAGAAAGGAATGAATAAAATGGCTAATCTAGTCGACAAAATTAACAAAAAGCATATGAAACCAGACGTTCCTGAATTCCGTGTTGGAGATATTGTAAGAGTAGACGTTTGGGTAAAAGAAGGAAAAAAAGAAAGAATCCAAGCATTCGAAGGAATTGTAATTGCTAAAAAAGGTTCGGGTGTATCTGAAACTTTCTCTGTACGTAAAAAATCAGGCAGTGTAGGAGTGGTAAGGGTATTTCCAGTAAATGCCCCAACCATTGATAAAATTACAGTTGTGAAAAAAGGTATGGTTCGTCGTGCTAAACTGAACTTTATTAAAAATATGCGTAAAGAATATAAGGTTAAAGAAAGAAATAGCAGTGTAAAAGAAGCTTAAAAGCTTTCTTTTTTTTGAAAAAAATTATAAAACTTTCATTTTATTTAAAATACAGAATGAGGTATAATAAAAAAGGAAGGAGAAACTTATGAAAGATAAATTAATTAAAAATAGTAAAGAATTAGTACCATACATTATTATTTTTATAATTGTTTTAGTCATTAGAACCTTTATTGCAACTCCCATAAAAGTACATGGTTCTTCTATGTACAATACCTTAAATGGCAACGAATTTATGATTTTAAACAAATTAGATAAAGTAGAAAGATACGATATTGTAGTAGTAAAAACTTCCAATGATGAACTAATAAAAAGAATATATGGGCTTCCTGGCGAAAAAATAGAGATTAAAGAGAATAACATTTATATCAATGATAAAAAAATAGAGGACATATATGCTTATGGAGAAACAAGTAATTATGAAAGTAGAACATTAAAAGAAGATGAGTACTTTATTTTAGGAGATAATCGTATGGTTTCATTAGATAGTAGAACCATAGGACCAATAAAAAAAGAACAAATTAAGGGAACAACAAATTTTATTATTTATCCATTCAATCGTTTTGGGAAGGTTAAGTAGAATATGAGATAAAAGTAATAAGAAAAATTTACTTTTATTTTTGGTTTTGAAAAAAATTGTCAAACCCTTAAATATGCAATATAATAAAAGAAATGAATCAAAAAATTATATTAAATTACTAAAGACATATATTGAAAGTGGAATGGTGATTTATTATTATTCACTGGTAAAAATATGCAAAATATAGTATATATGGATGCTATTAGGAGATATAAAGAAGAATCGAAATATATGGGATTTATGGATATAGATGAGTTTGTTACTCCATATGAAGATAATAGTTTAGGGGATATTGTAGATGCTATATTGGAGCAAAATAAAAATGTAGCAGGCATAGCAATGAATTGGAGATTTTATGTTCTAATGGTTATGAGAAGAAACCCATATATATTTAAAGTGCATGGTAAATTAGTTAGAATTAGATTTTCAGATATAGATAAAACAGCAGAAGAGTGTCTAATTAATGTTATAAAGAATTTATATAGATAGGAGAAATTAAAATGATTTATTTTTTAAGACATGGTAGTACTGATTGGAACGAAAATTTAAATAACGAAGGAAAAAAAGATCCAAAGTGTCAAGGAAGATGTGATTTACATTTAAATGATAAAGGGAAAAAACAAGCCTTGGAGGCAAAAGAAGAATTGAATGGAATTAAATTTGATAGAATTATTTGTAGTCCTTTGATTAGAGCAAAAGAAACCTTATCTATCGCATATGAAGGTACTGCACCGATAATATATGATAATAGAATTATAGAACGAGATTTTGGAGAATTTGAAGGATTAACTCGCTCTGAATTTAATTTTAATTCTTTTTGGAATATATATGGTAATCAAAAATTTGATAAAGCAGAAAGTATTATAGAAGTTCAAACTCGAGTATTTAATTTATTAGATGAATTAAGTTTGAATCCGTCCGAAAATATTTTGATAGTTGCACATGGTGGTGTGGGGCTAGTTTTAATGAGTTATTTTGAAGGGATACCAGAAGATGGAAATTATTTGAATTTTGAGTTAGGAACAGGTAAGTTGAAAGAATTTAATTTTTGAGTGATAAAAATGGGCAATAATCGACAAAATACGACAATCAACTGGTTGATTACGATTTAATTAAGAACACCATTAAATTCTTATAAATAAAGAAAATTATCCAATTTAATCTTGCATATTTTCATTAAAAAGTTCCTAAATTTATTAAAAATCATAAAAAACGTAGTGATTTTGGTGTTATTTATAATAGGAATTAGAAAGGTGATTACGACATTTAAGAACATAAGAAAGAGGTGACTATAAATGAAAAATAATTTACAAATAACTACTCATGATTTTTTAATTTATCGTGATGATAATAACGATATTAAAGTAAGTGTATTATTAATCAATAATGATATTTGGTTAACACAAAACCTAATTGCTGAACTATTTGGAGTAGGAAGAAGTACAATAACAGAACATATTAATAATATATTGAATAGTGGTGAACTAAATGAAAATAACACCGTCGGAAAAACCGACATTGATAATTCTAAAAAACCAGTTAAAATTTATAATTTAGATATGATTATTGCGGTAGGTTATCGTGTTAATTCAAAAAAGGCAACACATTTTAGAATATGGGCAACAAAAGTTTTAAAAGAATATTTAATTACTGGTGTTGTTATGGATGATGAGAGACTAAAAAATCCGAATTATATTTTTGGAGAAGATTATTTTGAAAGAACGTTAGAACGAATTAGAAATATTCGTTCTAGTGAAAGAAGATTCTATCAAAAAATAACGGATATATATTCATCTTGTAGTATCGATTATAACAAAGATTCTGAAATCACTAAATCCTTTTTTAAAACTGTACAGAATAAGCTTCATTATTCTGTAACTGGTAATACTGCTGCAGAGATTATTTATAATAGAGTCGATTCAGAAAAAGATAATATGGGTTTAACGAATTGGACTGGTTCACCAAATGGTCCTATTTATAAATATGATGTTGATATTGCTAAAAATTATTTAACAGAAAAAGAATTAA